>CALDQI010000315.1:0-4866 GCA_937911635.1 uncultured Pseudomonadota bacterium
CCAAAACAACACATGGTTTAACTGATTGTGGAGGATTTCATTCAAATCTTTTATTCAATATTATCATGTGTAAAAATGGTAAAATGGTACTCCAAGATGCTAAAGTTGGAAGCCATACCACCATCTTCTAACTTCCCACAAGCATTGCTGGTAATAGAAATAGATCTGCGATAATGGCGCTAACTAGAGTAATGGAAGTGAGTGTACCAAAGTAGAAGGTGGAGGTGAGTTGACTGGTTGTCAAGAGTCCAAATCCACAGATGAGCAATATGGACGTCAAAATGATTGCGTGACCGGCTCCTTTGATGGTTCGATCCATTGCAACTGAGTGTGGTTGTCCGCTTTCTCGTTCAGACCTATACCGCGCGACAAAATGAATCGTGTCGTCTACCGCGAGTCCAATGGCAACGGTAAAGGAGACAATGTTGCTGACTTGTAAATCACGTCCGGCAAGCTCTAAAAATGCCAGAGTGGTCAGTAGGGGGAGGGCATTTGGAACAAAGGCCAGTAAGGTGTGCGCCACATTTCTGAGCATCACCCCCAGTACAACAAGAATGAAGCCAAACACCAGTCCAACACTACTCATTAAGTCACCAATGAGTTTATCGATTCCGATGCTGGCTAGTATTCCGTCTCCTGTGAGTGCCCATCGGATGTCAGATTGTGCAAGAGAGGCGTCAGCAAACCTCTCGAACTCACTTTTGAATTGTAAAAAGTTGATGCCACCAACATCTTTACACAACAACAGTATACGAGTTCTGTGTCCATCTTCCGACACGATGTTTTCATTCGGCAATCCTCCACTAAGGTCGACGAGTAGTCTCTCTTGTGCCAGCATCTCTTCGGTTGTCGGTAAACCACTCGTTTTGGTCAGAGCTTGATGGATAACGCTTTGTTGGCTGGCGATGGAGGTGCTCCAATCAATGAAGTCATAGGTTGCCAGTTGGTCTTCTAACTGTTGAATGGTCTGAAGCCCCTCTACTGTATATAGAGAGGTGTCGGATTCTAAGTAGATGAACATGGGGACAACCCCACTTAGGTGCTCTTCCATGGTATGCAGGGCTTCGACAGTCGGATGTTCGTCGGCATACATCTCTAAGATGTACGAATCTGCTGAGATACCACTCGCTATCCAACCGACCAGAGCACATAAGATGCTTGAAATTCCAATGATGAGGAGTCGTTTGGAGGTGGTAACTTTGTGAATCCATTCGAAGAATTCTATCCATTGTGGCTGTGATCGAAGATTGTGCTCAAAGACGTGATCTGGAATAAATCGTAGCCACAACGGAATTAACACCATGATGCCGATGTATGTGACCACAACAGAGATGGCAGCATGGAATCCAAAATCCTGAATGACGGTGGTATCAGCGACCAACAGTGATGCAAATCCACCGGCTGTGGTTAACGTTGTCCAAAAGCATGCCAGACTCATTTCTTCAAGGGTACGAGCCAGTGTTAGGGTCCGATTTGTAGAATGGCTTCGTTCTTCGCGATATCGAGAGACCAGATGAATTCCATCTGCGATGCCAATGATCATCGCGATAGCGGGTACCAACATCGATAAGATATTGAATGTCACACCAGATACAATAAGCAGGCCGACAGCCCAACCCATTGCGATTTGAACGGCCAATACAGGTGCAATCGCCAAATGTGCACCACGAAAAAGCCATATAATTGTGATGAAGAACACAACAGCCGACACTGGTATGTAGAACACCTCATCTTGAAGCATTAAATCCACAATTTCAGTTCGAATATATGGCACCCCAGTGATCTTCCATTCAATGTTGGATGGTGGAGGATGATTTTGAATGCTGTGTAGGATATCTTCGTAGACAGATTGAAGGGTGGATACCTTTTCACGTTCCTTCTCTATTCGAACTTGGATGACCTGAACAGTTCCCGTATCGTTACTGATAAGTTGTCGAAACATTGGTTGAGTTTGTATAGCGCGCCATGGTTCTGTTTGTTCCCATACAGTATCCATCGTTAGCACACCATCTTCACCAGAGATGAATGGGACATTCACCAAGGATAGAACCCGTGTTACACCCTCAACTTTTTCCATCTTTTCGTGAACGGTCTCAATCCATTGTTGACCCGTGGTTTCCGTAAGACCATCCCCTGTCAGCAAAATGAGAAAATCATTGTCCTCTCTGCCGAACTCTTCTTCAATGCTACGGAGCTGCTGAACCATTTCCCCATCGTCTAGGAAAATAGACTGTGGTGTAAAGTCAAGTGGGACTCCGTCTTCTGAGATGGTCTGATAGACTTGCCAGCCGAGAACTAGACTGAGAATTGTGAGTAGGCACGCGATCTGTATGCCATACTCTTCTAGCAAGGTTGCCCAAGAAGAATAGAATGAATGGGGATCCTTAGTGTGCTTCGTCATCGTTTGTAGTCAATGGATCCGGAACATCATCCGGAGCAGTGTCATTGTCGTCAGCGTCTTGGTAGTCTTTCAGAATTGAAGACACTTTGAGCAATGCAATGGCTCCCAAAGCAACACCAAACCACAAGGTAGCAATCCGAGTTAGGAGGGCTGCCGTTGTGGCGATCGCTCGAGCTTGTTCGACATCTAGACTTGGACTCAAAATAAATCGCATCGCTCCACCGATTAACGCCCCGTCAGCGATTCCTAAGCCTCCAGGCATGGCGGCGCCACCTACAGTTGCAAAGGCATATACAAAAAAGCACGCATCGAAGCCGGCATCGATACCCATTCCTTTAAATATGAGCTGGTAAGCAAAGCATTCTGCCGACCACGCAACAATACTCAACGCCACCGTCCACAGGAGAGGCATCGGAGCCACACAAGTCCGCATTGAATCAAGCATGACCGATACTCTAGGAATGATTTTATCGAATATTGGAAAGGGTTCGAGTCGATCCAAAATGAAGTCCATCGCTTTTCTATTGGTTAGGATCAATAAACCAACAGCTGTCCCGACGGCGAGGATGACAAGATATTCAATTTTATCTGCCGCGTAGGTTGTGATCCCAACACCGGCTAGAAGCAGCATAGCTATGGCATCGGTCAGTCGTTCTGTAACCAAAGCCGCAGTTGTACGAGCCATGCGTACATTGGTAACCTTCTTTACGACATATGGCTTTAGCAGCTCTCCAGCTTTTCCAGGGGATACAGCCATAGAGAGTCCAGCGACGAAGTTCCAAGCATCGGTGACCCATGGCATATCGACACCCAGTCGCCCTAATAGGTAGTGCCACTTTACAAATCGCAGGGTGTAATTGGTCAGTGTCAGAAGGATCGCGACAACGAACATCCACCAATTAAATTTGCTGAGTTCTGCCCTGATTTCATCTAAACCCGACCAAATACTGAATCCAACATACAGAAAAATACAGCCAACAATTGCGACAACAACCCATCGTTGAAACCGAGCAAAAGATACAGGTGTGCTGTGTGCAGACATCTACACTCCCATCAAGAATGGTATGAATATTTGGGGGACTCAGTCGATGGTGATCGTCTTTAAATAGACCATTGCTTCGACCTCGTTTCGAAGCTGTGCGTAGAGGTCTGGATTTTCATAAGCATCCATACCCAGTTCAACCTCAACAGTGTCTTGTTTCAATGCACGTATATTTTGGATCCAAAACTCGACTTCGGTATCGTCATCAAAGAAGAATCGCCATTTGTTTGTGGCGTTTGCACTCCACTTTTTACCCTCTGAGTCTATCAAGGACGTGGTCGTTTTCTTCGTGCAGACATACAACCATGGGGACCAGTCACTTTCGTATACGCAGTTGATAGAGTTGGGTTTGGGTGCGATCGATATTGATTTGATCTCGTTCCAAGCGAGATCTTTTGCTGTAGAGCCAGCTTCTGCAAAGATGGTCAAACGACTTTCCGAATCGAGCCAATCTTTCATACCGTAGGAGTCTGTAGAGGCTTCTACCCGAATGACGTGTCCAGATTTGCTTGTACCATCTGAAAAGGTGAGCGTGGTATTGAAGTCTGCATTGGACTCTGGTTTGGGCTCGGGCATGGGCTCTTCAACTGGTTCTTCAGGCTCATCTACCGGGGCTTCGACCACTTCTTCAACCGGATCGGTCGGTGGAGTAGCGACTTCCACCTCTGTCTTCTTTTCACCACATGCAAAAACGAGTGTGAGCAACATAGAACTCATCATAACGGTCTCCATAATTTAACTGATGTAACAACCCTACATAGCACGATTTGCGGAGTTTTCAACGTGAAGAATATCGTTAAACAAGCGACTTGTTTATGAAGTGAATGACTGTAAACGTGGTTTGCCGTTTGTCAGTACAATGTATTCTTGTCCACGCAGAAAGGCTTTGAGTCTTTGTAGCATCAGATCTCTACGCCAGCTTTGTAAGACAGACACACCGTGTAGTGTGATGCCTTCCATCGTATCTCGAGGTAGGAGTAATGAAGGCGATATCTGTACCTCTTTGGCAAAGATACTGACCCATAGTCTCAGTACTTCTGCCCGTTCCTTTTGTTCTGGTGTGGGGAGTAAGAACTCATCAGTATCTTGGAGTGCCTTGGCGATTACTTTGACGACTTTTTTGCCATGACGCTGTAAAAAAGTTGGATGGACTTTTCGATTTTGTATTTTGTCTATGCTGGTGGGATGGGCTTTTGCCAAGTACAACAAAATACTACGTGGAAGAATGTAGTTGGGCGATTGATTTTTCCGCATAGCCGTCATTTCTCTCCATTCCAACAGTGCAGTCAGAACCCGTTGGGCTTCGACGCTCAATGTTTCCGCGACTCCCCAGTGAATCCAACTCAGTCCTACGGCTGGAGGTAGTAACTGTTGGTCAACCATCTCTTCGCAAGCCTGCCACATATACGTTTCCATGCCTCTA
>CALDQI010000316.1:0-5331 GCA_937911635.1 uncultured Pseudomonadota bacterium
GTGGTACCGAGTGTCGTCACCTGTTTTTCTTGCATTGCCTCCAGCAAAGCAGCCTGAGTCTTAGGAGGGGTCCTGTTGATCTCATCCGCCAACAGGAGATTGGTAAAGACTGGACCTTTTGCAAACTTGAGACTCCGACGTCTCGTTTCTGGATCCTCTTCAAGTATCTCAGCCCCGACGATATCGCTTGGCATCAAGTCTGGTGTGAACTGAATCCGTTTAAACTCGAGTCCCATTGATTCGGCCAACGAGTTCACCATCAGTGTTTTCGCCAATCCTGGCACACCGACAAACAAGCAATGACCGTTGGAAAACAACGCCAGCAACATTTGATCGACCACCTCTGTCTGCCCGACGACCTTTTTCTGAATTTCTGTTCGTATGGTTTCAGCAATACTGGGTAATGCATCGAATAATTCCGCTTGTGCTGTTGTCATAATTGTCCTAGGGTTACGGATTTGAGATGGTGCTGTATAAACCACCCACCTCTAAAATAGATAAAATGGATTCGTGATGACGGACTGCTTTGTCATTGCTGGTCCGATTGTAATGCTCGATGAGAGCCGTCTGCGTTTGAATGCTGTATGGATTCACTTCATGGGCGCGCAACCAATAGTCATGCCCATCTCCCAGTCCGACTTTTGGGGCTAGAATTGCCGCTGTACGCAATACTTCCACGTTCTCTGGATACAAACCCAGCGCAGTGGTCAACTGAGATTTCGAAGCCGAGGGTTCGCCAAGTTGAAAGTGGCACTCAGACATTCGAGCTAAGGCCGTCGGGCTCATTGGCTCATCTGGATCTTTCGCCTTTTGATACTCAACCAACGCAGCTTTGTATTTTTTGTGCTGCATCAGTAAATCACCCACGCGAACGTACTTTGCAAGGTCTGTTCGCCCCTGCAGCACTGGGTCTTCAGCAAAATCTCCACCCTCACCATCCAAGGAAATGGAAGACTTGGTCAACTCTTGTTGAACAAGGGGCAATGTAGACAAGAACTGTTTCCACTCCTTTTTGAATGCCTCAAAGGAAGAAAATCCTGCCAATCCTGACACCGCAGCCTCAGCAGTTTCTCCATCGGCAATACGGTCCATCAGTTCAATCAAACTGGCCTCGCCAGCCTGTTGAACCATAAAATCGACCATTGTAGACACCTGAGCATAAGCGAGTGCAGCCTCTTCCCCGCTATCCAAATATGCCATTGAGAGTCGAAACTTTTCAAAGGGCACAAAAGCATCGTCACTCAAGGCTTGAGCCAAAAGAGACTGTTGTTTTGGGGAGAGATAGAATTCTGGGTTGGGTCTCCAGTGCTTTTCTAAGTACCTTGCCAACCCTTCTTGCAACCAAACCGGGGCCTTATCTTTGGTTCGCCAAGATACCACAAGGTGAATGTACTCATGTGCCGACGTATCCATCCAGCCATAGCCTCCGGCTGTAGCCCTCGGACTGGTAATGAGCAATCTATTCCACTTCGACAGGGCGATCACACCTGTTGTTCGAACGGCCTCTTCTGGAATTCCACTGGCTTGCATAAAACGCCTTGCCGTTGGAAAGATATCCAAAACAACCTCATGTTCAGGACCGCCTCCCAATTTGGTATCAAATGCCGTTCTGGCAGCCTCCATAGTTGTTAAAGCATCCTCTACCAGCACTCTATCAATCCCTGGGTCGTGACGAATGACAACCCCCTCTCCCTTCGTTTCCACCATACCAGAAAAGGCTGCCAACGAAGCTCTCGCTGGAAAGCCTCCATTTTCTGACACGTCGACGCCTTGCTCAGACAACCGGTCCAAAACAGACACCACCTCATCAAACTCTCCCAAATGAAAGTGGGTCCGCGCCCTCAACTGCAATACATCCGTATTGGTTGGGCGCTCTGCATACAGTTTGGATTCAATCTCTACAGCGCAAGGTAAATTGGCCTGTTCCAAACACAAGAGTGCATCATCAACGTCATCAGCCTGAACGATCGATGGATACATCAGTGCTACCACAGCACTAAAAACCACGACCTGTCTGAATCTAGGGCCGATCGAAATGACAGCGTCAATCATGCTGTTACTGAGCCACAAGTTCTTCATAGTATTTCTTCTTCAGGTTTTCGTATTCTTCTGGTACACCACCTTGCATACCTTGTAGCAACATCTTTCGATACTCCTCTGGTGAAACACGGGGCTCAATGGGTGGGAGCTCTACTTCTGAGCTCATATTGTCTGAATCTCCTTCTCCGCCACCAGCCATCTGGTCCGTTTGCTGCTGCATTTGCTGCATTTGAGCGGCGGCTTGTTTCAGGGCTTCAATCGTATCTTGAATCCGTGCTGAGGATTGGAACTGCAGGCTCTCACCCGGCATGTTCTCTCCTTCAGATAAAAACTGCGCCGCTTGATCCATATTTTTGCCTGCTTCCATCGCAAACTCAGTAGCCTCTCCAGTCGCCGTTGGCATTTGCTGCTCCACCTCTTCGACCTTCGGAACCAGCGCCATTATCTCTTGGTACAAAGCACGCTGATCGGGCTCCATGGACTGTGCTACCTCCATTAAATATGGATTGCTTTCAGCATTGTTTAAGACGTCGGAGTCTAACAAGCGTTGCAGTTCAACCAGAGCCTCTACAACCTTCTGATTCTCTCTTCTCATATCCATCAATGTGGTTGGAAGTGGATCAGAGGCCGGTCGGCCACGAAACATCTCATTCTCAAGAACATTCTCAACACGTCGCAATCGAATCCCAGATGACAACACTATGTTCAACAACGTATCTAGGTTCCTTGTTATGGCGGCCCCTTTCAACGCCGTCATTTCACTGTCTAAGCGTTCTATACTTCTCATTGTCCCGTAGCGAAATCCACGACCATCGCCCAATCCATCGACCAATCGTCCCGAAGCACTGTCCGCAATAATCGCTTGGGTTTCGATTTTGGACCACAGGTCGGCCAGTTCTCCAGCAAAAGGGTCATCTTGCCGAGCCTGCTGAAGTTCTTCTCTTTTGGCTTGTTGTTTGGCATCCAATTCCTCAAGCTTCTCAATCAAAGATTCCATTTCCTGTTCCAATTCATCTTCTTCTGCTTTCATGCGCTCCAACATTTCACTGACCCCTTCAGCAAATTGACGTACGGACTCAGAGAATTGTTCCGTTGAGTCTCTGGCTTCGGTGGTGTTGTCAGCAGCCAACTGATTTCGAATAACGGCTTCCATTCGAGCAAGTTCGTCGTGTCGTTCTTCCACAAAATCCTTGATGGAATACCCACCCAGTTCTTCTACAGAGGCTTCTATTTGTTCCAAATCCCTATTGATACGAGAGAGTGCATTCATCAGTTCCTGCGCAGATTTCTCCGACACATCCATATTGGCAAACCTATCGGATGAACGGGTGAGTTTCTTGGAGGCCTGCTCAACCTCTCGAAAGGCCACTTGTCTCAACATCCTGTCGATGATGTAAATCGCCTGTTCAAGTTGACCGATGTGTGTGGTGTAAGAATCTGTGAAAAACGTACTGTCTTCAGGAGTGGGTTCCCCCAAACTTTCAGATGAATACGTAGTACGAACGAAGCGAAAGAGACTCGCCGAATCTGAGTAAATATTGGCAACGAGCTCCGCTGAAAGATACGTAGGCCACCCTTCTGACCAAGCCTCATCTGTAATTTCCCGTATGGCGTCATAGCGCTTCATCGCTTTCTTCGACCATGCCAAGACCGTGTACTCAGTGGGCACTGCTTCGACAAGATAGTCTGCTAAAATGAGTACCAAGGCATCTCTGAGTTGTTGGTTCAGTTGCTTCATCTGATCTGCCGACATCTGTGGGGTCAAAATTTGCACTTCGATGGGGGGAGATTCTCCTCGCTTTCCGAATGGTTCGCCTTCATTGGGTGAAGCCTCCTGTCCAATGGGTGCTTGATTGTCATAGGCAACCAGTCGAAGGATTGCCGTATCTCCACCCTTAAGACCAAGTTCGTCAATGCTTCGCCGAATCTTCGCCCCCATTTTCAATCGATTTTCATTGGGCTTTCGCAGTACGATCGTCTTAACCTGCCCATCCTTTTCCACTTCAAGCACCACCCGTTCTAGACCAAAATCATCCGTAGCATTCCACGTCATCGAAAGAGGGCGATTACTGGGAATCTGGGTACGTTTAATTTCCAACGAGGCAACAGGCGGATCATCATCATCGAAAACCAGTGGAAACGTCTGAGATGGGATCTTCTGTTGGCCATCGAAAAATAACAACCGGTATGATCCTTCTGCTAGCAAGTCAAACTCTGCTTGAATTTCACGTCCAAAGTTCAAGGAGGCTGGACGAATCTCATCATTGATAGACAATTGTACAGCTTCAAATCTTTCTAGAGTCTTTGCTGATATTGTAACATGCGTCCCTTGCGGAGCATGAATCTCACCGTTTGAATTGGGGATTCTAACCGGTGTCATTCCCGTATATTCAGGGAAGGTGTATTCAATGACGATGTCCCCAATCGTTATCTCTTCGTTCTCGTCGACCACTGCCTCTTCAACCTGAGACAGTACGTATTGTGTTTTACTGGTCAATGAACGCAGTGCTTGACTTGGGGATACCGGCAGTCTCCATTCACCCACTGCCAAGAATACCATCGTAAACACCAACCGCTTTGTAAACCGCTTCAGTCTCGCAGAGGACACAAGTTGATACCGCGGGACTTGCTGTAAAATGTGCGCGGAATCATGTAAGGCTCTCTCTCGAAGAAAAGACTGGGTGGGGTTGCTATCCAAGACAAGAAGGGTGCGACCTGCGAGAGACGGTACAAGAGTTTCAACTCTCTCTGCAATGATTCGCATATCAGACCACATTTTCCAACGTTGCGCAAAGGTCCATACATGCCAGCCGAGCCATAGTATGACTGTGACCAACGCACTATACAGCACAATTTCATAGGAAACTTTAGCAGAAAACCCAACAGCCGCGCAGAACAGTAATATTCCGAAAAGAGTCAGCAATTGTACTCCCGCCTCAGAAACCAGTAGCACTTGTGCCCTTTGCTGAAGTTTTTTCCAATATTGAAGAATGGGTTTTGGCATGGTAGAATTTTAATCACATTTTGATCTAATTCCAGTCCCAAGCAACAAATCCATTCAATTCGATAAAATATTCGACGTAGGGAGGGAATTATGATTGTTTTGATTGTACTTGGGTGTTTGGACAAAAGATTGACAGAGACCGAAAAGATCGCAAACCAAGTTGACCCTTATCTGTGCTTTTCGGAAACCCCTGAGACTCCGATTATCATCCATGCAGTACCCTACACTGTCGATGCAGTTCAAAGTCCCAAATGGCGTGCCATCTTCGGGGATGGTTCTAGTGTTGA
>CALDQI010000317.1:0-3351 GCA_937911635.1 uncultured Pseudomonadota bacterium
TGACTCATTATTGCAGAGGGGGCAAAGTCCTATCATACCAAGTCCGTTGATGATGAAAATAAAGAGGGACTGTTTCTAAACTACAAAGAGCTTGTGGAAAAAGTTTCCTGTGTAATTGTAGCTATACGACCAGACTTCGCATATCCACATGCCCTTGCTAGCAATCTTTTTGAGATGGCCAACAACCACATTTATTTTGCAAAACATCTTCCTCGATTGACAGATGTGTCCGTGAATGGAGAGGATTATGAAGAGGTTGAGACGATGCTCGAGTATTTTGCCTTTACGATGCTTGGCATTACGGAATACTGAGAGACGTTTAAAGCAGAATCTCAATATTGAATGTCTAACGTCTCGTTATTGAACAGTTGAACCATCTCCAGTTCTGTCCAACTCACCAGACTCTAGATTTTGTAGAATATAGTCTCTTAGATTCACAATCCTTGAAGAAACAATCTGTCTTTGGGTCATTGGTAAAACAAAAGTAAACCCAGCGAGACTGACTTCTGATTCTACTTCGGTCTCTACATTGATGATGGCTTCGGTCGAGGTTTTACTGTAGTGTATTTTGACATGGCAACAGTTTTCGTTGTATCTTACTGGCAATGTTTTCAGAGAGGAGAGTTGTCCCTGTTGGGTGAATTTGAGGACCGTTGGCAGATATTCTATTGGAAAGGTTCTTCCTTCAGACTCTGTTAGGTATGTGCGCTGTTCTTCTGAATACACGTGTTTTCTCATTTGCAACTCAGTCCATCTTCCTGTCAAAAGCCCACTTGCAATCATCAACAACAGTACAAACGAAGCGTAAGTGGTGTCTGTTGCCAGTAACCAGAACCCTATGTTCCCAACTGACAAACCAAGTGAGTACAAATATCCCAATAAAGTATTTCGATTGTGCAGGATTGTACTGATACTGTTGTATACATCACTTGTAGATTGAATACAGAAGAACCCATAGACAAGTCCAATCATATAATCTGGAATTCCAAAGTGTTCTGCAACTATAAACCCAAGTCCCAGTAGAATAGCATGTACAAGCCAAAGAATCGGTGCTGATATTGCCAGCCACCACCAAATCCGGGCTGGGATACGTTCAGAAGGTAGTGTGTGATTGGTTACTTCCAATGGGGGACTGTAGGTCGATGCTACGTTGAGTGTTGTGTCCTGTATGACATTCATAAATGGCTCCATCTATCTGCGGTTCATATTTTTGTACGATAATATTTTTCATTTCAGACAAAATACTCGAGTAGTGTTTGCATTGAATATGTATATTTTCACGAAAATTGTCTGACATTTAAATGACAATTCGTTACTGATTTTGAATAGTATCAAACCCAATACCCGGAGTACATGTATGAGCCTTGGTCAACGTTTATGGCACTACCTCCAACAATTGTTTGGTTCCATCACCGGGAACAAGCGTAGCCTGTCCACCAAAAGGACAACCGGCATTCTATCCCATGAAGAGTACAAAGATGAAATCGTACGTTTATTGAAAGCAGTACCATATGCTCAGTCCGCTCAGTCATATGAGTTGACGTTGTATGTTCCTGATAATCATGTGGAAAAGAAGGAGTTTGATGAAATGTACGGTAATGAACATGCTCCGATGACGGAGGTGACCCTCTTGCCAAGTCTGAAGAATCACTCTGTACGAAATCAACACTCTAGATCTAGAATTATTGTCAAACTAGAGTTGGTGAATTTAGATGTCCCGGTAGAACCAGTCGTATTGACACACAAGGTGTTCAGCTCTGATTTTGAACTGGAGGTGTATATTCATGATTTGCAGTCGAGGAATCTCGTTGAAACCCTTCCAATACCGGCCATGGCCTCTTTTACGGTTGGTCGATATGATTATCAAGAAAAGGCTGACGTCTCTATAGGTGAAGGTGAAGCAGCCTCTCGCTATCCAATGTTGCAAAATCCTTCAAAGAAGATCTCTCTCTTGCACATTTTGAGTCGGAGAGCCTTTACAATTCACCAACATACTAGAACGTATTGGGGGTGTCAATCAAGGAAGCAAGGTCAGTACATAGCCGTGAAAAATGACTCGGCAAAAAAGACCGAGTTTCCATTGGAATATCCGGAACGTAAAGCCTTGTATAAGACGGGTGACTACATCGTAGTATTTTCAAAGCTGTACAACAATAGCGAACGCATCTTATTCAAGATCGTTCAGAAACAACCTGTGACAGCATGAGTGGTGTACTCTGAATTTAAGGAGCCTTGATGCAAGGAAAAGATAAAACATATACAAACACTGAATATCAAGACGTGTATCGACAGTTCAAACAAAAGCAGGCTAAGGGACTTGAACAGCAGGGTGAGAAGAGGAGTTTCTTTTCGACCATACTGGATCGTTGGTTGGAAGAAGGGAGAGAAATGATTGATGTATTCTTAACTAGTCAAGAAGAATCCGTATCAATTGATGACAATCTTCCTCATGCGGTATTGTTAACGTTTGAAGATGCTTACGAGCAGTTTGGAGTTGGTGGAATTGATAACAAAGGTCAACCAGTGCGAAAGTGTCCTCTGGTGGTAAGGGTCTTAGTGACTGGAATCCTTGATAACAAAAGCAAGATTCATATCAAAAAGAACATCGTAGATATCATCCATAAAACATTAGATGAAACTGGTCTACCACCGGTAGACATATTCATTAGTGATGACAATCGGTATATTCCTGCCCCCCCACCTGCTATTCATATTGGAATTGATTATGAACCCGCAGATCTCATACCAATCGATAAGAGTATGAAGGCTATAGGCACGATACGAACGAGCAGAGGCTAGGTAACTGTTTATGAGTCAAATAAAGCTGCATGCATACCCCTTTCAAGAGCAAGGAACTAGGGAAGAGCAACAAGATCGGATTCACTATGTGAAATTTAGATACATTCATCGATTTGTGGTGATTGATGGTATGGGCGGTACTGAAGCTGGTGGACAAGCCGCCCAAAGACTCATGAAATGGTTAAGTCAGGAAGGAGATTTGAAGGAAGTTGTATCCAGTGCACACACCAATTTTCAACATTGGTTGATGGAACGTTTTGGAGAACTGGATAAGTCCCAACTTCCAGGTGCAGTCGCTACGATTCTAGAACTCAATGTGCAAACCAAACAAGCTCAGATTTTTCATTTGGGCGACACGAGGTTGTATCTTCGTAGTGCATTGAATGGAGAGGATTCTATATTCGAATTGATGACCGAGAATCAGATATCTCCGGAAGGAAAAGTCCTACAAGATTTTGGTCTGGAGACTATAGATCCGTATTGGAAGACTTTTGAGTTTCATGGCGGGGAAGAGATCTTTGTGAGCACAGATGGATTGTACGAGGTACTGGA
>CALDQI010000318.1:0-1688 GCA_937911635.1 uncultured Pseudomonadota bacterium
CGCTGACATTCGAAGCCGTGGCGATTTATCAAGGGCAACCCTTCAACTTTTCTCAAAGCTGTACAGGTTCCATAGAACGTATAGTGGGTCAGGTTGCAATGAGTCTTCAGTGTGATATTGACCAATCTCAAGAGCGCGCGAACCAGCTCCTTGGAGGCACCATTCAGATTGATTCGGCCGAAAACTTTGTCTTTGAAACAGAAGGAACATCCAGTGCAGTGTTTACATCGACAGGTGGAGAAACCGAGTGGGATGCCAATGGAAATGTGACGTGGGGATGGTCCAACTGGGAGACAGATAAATCATCTGAGTTAGATGTACAAGTACGGTTGGATGCCTTACATTTGGATATCTGGTTGAACGGAACCTTCTTGAGAGAATAGTTCTATTGACTTGTCAATGATATTTGAGTACACTATCAATACGGAAACTTATATGAACAAGATCGTTTTGGCCATTGTTGCAGTACTGTTGTCGGTATACCTAGGGTTGTTTATTTTGCCTCGAGAGGTAGAGACAACTCGTTGGGTGAAGGTGGATGTGCCCCAAGAAATTGTGTGGAACGAAGTGTCGAATGTTAAGGCGTGGAATACATGGCAGCCTTGGGCGACATCGATTCAGCCTGAACCGATTCCATGGGATCAGGGTGAGGTTGGTAATATCAAAGTCATCAATGACGAGAGTACGGGTGTCCAAGAAATTCGATTTGAGGTCGCGCCAAATGGAGAAGGACGATTGTACTTAGAGAAGATTCCGGATGGTCTCTGGGTGCGTTGCGAATATATTTTTGAAGCACCGTATTCACCTTTTGGGCGTTTGCAGGCGTGGTTTCATCGAAGTGAGATTGCGCTTAGTTTGGATTCTGGATTGGAAGAATTACAACGTAAGTTGCAAAAAATACAGTCTGAGCAGCAAGAAATTCCTTGATGTGTGTGTTGAAGCTGTACAGGAGAAATACAATGTGGATTTGGATAACAATGCTGTGGATGGTACTGGGGAGCTCAACGGTAGATGCTCAGGATTTGCTCAGCAGTAAGGTGGATCCACGTATGTTGCTCAATGGTTTTGAACCTTCCATTCAAGATGCAGCAAAAGTGGAAGAGACTCTATTGCGCTATGCCAAGGGATCAAAATATGTTGTGATTGGTGAAGTGATTCACGTCGATCGCCGTATATCAGGAAGCGTATTGGACAGAGAAGCCTCGATAGAAGTCATTTCTTGGATGAGAGGTGACGGAGCCTACAATATCAGTGTCGTTATGCCTTACAATGCACCTTATATCGATACAGATTGGTCAACTGTGCCCGGGATTTTGGTCAAAGGATACTCAGTGGTTGTATTCTTAGACGATCAGTTTCGTGTGGTTGAAGGCAATGGTCTCTTTTATACGGATGGGGAATATCTATGGCGGAATAAGCGCTCAGAACTATTCTTGCATCCGCATTATGATCGAGAGTGGATGAGTAAAGAGCAGAATCCTTATGATGATTATGTTGTGATCCCGTTGGCCGATGTCTCACGAATACTGGATTCCCAACGCCCCGCTAAATGGCTTCGATAACGTATTGGTTACTGACCAACACCCGCTGTATTTTCAGCGTCGCACCACAGTGGGATTTCCGTTGGGGATATTGAGACGACACCATCGGTTGAATGAAGGGAGTCGATGGTTAATGTACCATATATG
>CALDQI010000319.1:0-15339 GCA_937911635.1 uncultured Pseudomonadota bacterium
GTCCAAATAATTTCTGCTGGGGGAACAGCCTCTGCAACTTCGGATGTTACAGGAGTCTTCAGGTCCTTTTCGGGGATGGCTTCTGTGGGAGCAATGCCTAGGATCCGCATGGACTCTGCTGCGATTTCAGCAAATGCGGGAGCAGCGACAACACCACCATACGCATAGCCTTCCGTTGGTGTATCTACTGAGATTGCGATCGCCAGTCTTGGATTGTCTGCTGGGATCAATCCCACGAAAGAACCAATCCGATCTGTATCAGAGTACCCACCGGCGGCTGCCTTCTTCGCGGTTCCCGTTTTCCCAGCCACTCGGTATCCTGGTACCTGTGCTCTCTTTGCTGTACCATCTTCGACAACGACTTCCATCATGGAGACCATTTGCTGAGCGACTTGTGGAGAGATGACTTGCTCGAGTTCTGTAGGCTCAAAACGTTCCACAACCTCATTGTTTGGATCGGTGATCTCTTTGACGAGTAGCGGCTTCATCAAGACCCCATCATTGCCGAGTGCCGCATAGGCCATCGCAAGCTGTGTGAGAGTTGTTGTCAGCCCATAGCCATAGGACATTGTGATCAGTTCGATTTGTTTCACACGCGAAGCATTGCGTAAGATGCCTCTAGGTTCGGCAGGAAAACCAAGACCGGTATCTTGACCAAGCCCAAATTTTCGGAGATAGTCGACGGTATTTTCTTTACCCAATTCCAAGGCGACCTTTGCTGCACCGATGTTCGAAGAATGCTGAATGACCTCTGTCACGGTTAAAATGTTTTTGGGGTGGTCGTCCCGAATACTTGCGCCATGGACTCTCCAATATCCGCCGTGACAATCAATCAGCGTCTCGGGTGTAAAGATCCCTTCGTTTAGAGCCGAGGCCACAACCAATGGTTTCAATACAGAACCAGCCTCGTAGGAGTCCACCAACCCGTGGTGGGTCAGCATTCCGTTTTGAAACACCGAGTTGTCATTGATATTTGCCGTGGGTTGAGTCGATGATGCAAGTATTTCACCTGTCTTTACATCCACTACGACAGCAAAGGCACTCTTTGCCTTTGTGCTTTCAACGGCTTTGGCGATCGCTTCATCGGTCACATGCTGGATGCGTCGATCCAAAGTGAGTACAAGATTTTTTCCATCCTGCGCCTGCGGAGCCATTTCATCAGGAGTAAATTGGACCAGACTTTGATTTTGACGGTCACGAATCCGTATGGTTGCAAACTCAGCTCCTCTAAGTACAGAATCGTATTGCTGCTCTAGGCCGCCAACACCGCGATGACTATATTGACTGAAACCACCCAGAAGGGGGGCGGCATCGGATTTACCAGTGTAATAACGGTATGTTTCTTCCGTTTGACTGATTCCACGAGCGCGAATATCTCTGAACGATTTTCTGAACGCGCGGTCGCCATTTTTGTACACCTCTCTCAGTTCCCGCATAAGATTCTGATAACTGAGTGGAGTGACCTCTTTGGCGATGACAAGGTATTGGCTGTCTTTTGCACGTTTCGCTAGAATCTTTGCTTTGGTTTCGGTAGCGTCCAGAGCCAAATGTTTAGCGATGACAGATGAGACCAAATCGATGTGTTCAGTTGGAATGTGAATGGGGCTGAGGATGACTTTATGAAGGGTGACGGTTGTAGCGATCAACTTGCCTTCTCGATCGAGGATGTCTCCTCTTCGTCCGCGGATGGTTTCTGTATTTTCATATTGCTGTTTGGTTACCTTTTCCAGCATTGGATTTGGCCACAGCATCAGATATCCAGCCCGCATGACCAAGACGCTGAGTCCCAGGGCTAGTAATCCGCCGCCCACTTTTAAGCGTGTGGTCGAGTCTGTGCGTAGACTTATATCTGCAATTTCAGCCTCGTTGGATACATCAAACCATTTTTGAATACGTTGCCACAGGGGCTCTTTTGGTGGGACTGGTGGGTTGAATCGACTTCGACTGGCTTTTGAACTGGTTGCTTTAACTGTCTTTGGTGGTGTTCGACGACGAGTGCTGTTTGTGGTCCTAGAAACAGATTCCGATGACGTTTTTGAACGGCTTCGTTGTCGTTTGGTGGTCGAAGATGTATTTGTGTCTGCAGATCGTTTTCGTCTGCGAGGTCTGCCGTTTGTAGAAGAAGTATTCGATACGCTTCTAGATTTAGAGCCTTTACGAGAGGGGCTTTGTGAACGATGGTCCTTATCTGAGCTCACTGTCCCACCTCGTAGATGTCAATCGTGTCTACATTGCGTTCAAGATTCCATGTTTCAACCTGTCTTTCGATCGAAGCAGGATCCAGAAGGAGGTTCAGTTCAAGCTGTAACCGATGATTTTCTTCAAGGGCTTTGCGGTAGTCGTTTTGTGCGTTCCCCATTGCGACTTTGGCTTCATTGATATCCAGTCTAGACCAAAGAAGTGTCAAAAAACAGGTTATGAGTACCAGCAGAACCAAGAGATATTTGCTCAATGTATTGACTTCTACGTCGGGTAAAATAGGGATGTGTAAATTTTGGGCAGAAGCCAGACGATCTGTCTGTGTGACGTCTTCAAATAAAATGTTGTCTGTTTTTTCTGTTTTTTCCATGATGGCTTCCGATAGAACGGTAAATATATAGTCTAATTTTAGTGAAAAATAAAGGTTTCATCACAATTTTTCAAGAACACGTAGGCGAGCGGAGCGTGCTCTAGGGTGTGGATCTTCAGTGCCTGCGATGCCTTTTCGAGTCAAGATTCTTCCAGTAGCGGGAATCATTGGATTTCCATAGGCATCTTTGGGGGCGTTGTGACTGGTACAGTCTTTGAAGAAGTGCTTGACGATACGGTCTTCAAGAGAGTGAAAGGAAATGACGGCTAGACGTCCACCAGAGCGTAGTGCCGTGAGTGCAGCCGGAAGGGCATGTTCGAGCTGTCCCATTTCGTCATTAACAGCAATCCGAATGGCTTGAAAAGAACGTGTGGCAGGATGTGTCCGACTATTCCTGTATCCCGAAGCAGTTCGAATGCATTCGGCCAGTTCCAATGTTCGATGCCACGGTCGTCCTTCTACAATCGCTTTTGCAATACGTCTCGATCGAGGTTCGTCTCCATATCGATAGAGAACATTGGCGAGATCCGTTTCGCTGATGGTGTTGAGCCATTCTGAAGCTGGACGAAGGCCTTCGCGATCCATTCGCATGTCTAAGGGCCCATCCTTTTGAAACGAAAATCCACGTTCTCCAACATCCAGTTGTGGTGAAGACACTCCCAAATCCATTAGAATACCGTCACAAGTATTGGATTCAATGGTTTTCAAAATCTCTGCAAATGCACCGTGTTGAATGTCAACTCGATTTCCGTAAGACGAGAGTCGTTCGGAAGCGACTTTGATAGCTAGGGCATCTCTGTCGATACAGAGGAGGTGATTGTGGGGGTGGTTGTTTAAAATGGCGGTAGAATGACCAGCACCACCAACAGTACAGTCCACAAATTGTCTACGCAGCTCTGGATCTACGGTCGGGCAGAGCCAGTGAATGGTCTGGGATAAAAGTACGGAATGGTGATCAAATGGTGTGGACATTAGGCTTGACTTGTCAATAGAGATAATTTAGTATACAATCTCTTCCCTCGACGCGCAATTTCAATTCACAGATTTACTAAAAATTATTCTGTTTCTGCATACCTGATATCCCAATATACAGATACTCGTCCACGCCAATCAGGACTAATCGGTAGGTATAGAGGGGCGATCCCATCGCATTTCATCCAGAGTGAAGATCTTGATCGTTCAGATACTGGATTGAGTTTGCAGTTCGATAACGGTACACGTTCAATCTCAATGATCAGTACATCGCCTTCCTCCACTGAGGTTGGAAGCCATTTGGTATCGACGATTGAAAGGGTCTCATTTTCCCATTCTACTACTGCAACATCATCGTCGATTTGGTCTACCACAATGGTGGTCATCCATAGTTTCCATATCATTGGACAACCTCCGATGTGACTCTATAGCCAATGGCTTCAGCAATGTGCTGTTTGGATATTTGTTCGACTTCATCTAAGTCTGCAATCGTTCGAGCGACCTTGATGACTCGGCTTACAGATCTAGCCGACAACAGCTCTTGATTCGCAATATCGATGAGCCAACGTTGGCATTCTGACGCTAATTGACAGTGTTCCCACAATCCTTCTCCTTGTAGGTCAGCATTGCAACGAAATTCAGAGTTTGTATACCGCTGTGTTTGTTTACTTCTACAGGATTGTACACGACTGCGAATGACGTCTGAAGGTTCGGGATCCGTTTGGTCAAAAAATTGACTCGTTGTGATCGGTTCTACCCAAATGTGTAAATCGATCCTATCTAGGATTGGACCGCTAAGTTTGCTTGCATATCGCTGCAGCTGTGATTGCGAACACGTGCAAATTTTGTCTGGATGAAATCTCCATCCACAAGGACATGGATTGACGGCTGCGATCAAAGTGCATTTCGCAGGAAAGGACGCCTGTCCAGATGCTCGTGTAATGGTCACTTCACCATCCTCTAGAGGTGTTCGAAGGGACTCGAGGACATCTCTTCTATATTCAGCCATTTCGTCTAAGAATAGAATGCCGTTGTGCGCCAGTGACACTTCGCCCGGTAACAGTTTGGAATTTCCAATCATCCCTGCTGTAGAGATGGAATGATGTGGCGATCGAAATGGTCTTTCCATCACCAATCCATCTCGTATGAGTATGCCAGCACACGAGTGAATACGAGTCACATCTATGGCTTCTTGCAAAGTGAGTTTGGGTAGAATGGTGGACATCCGTTTTGCCAGCATACTTTTCCCACATCCCGGTGCACCAATCATCAGCACATTGTGTCCTCCAGCTGCAGCTATCTCCAGAACTCGTTTTGGTGTGTCATGCCCTCGAACTTCAGACATATCAAGGGATGATTTTGGATAAACAGACACGTTGGATATTTCTGCTGGAGTCACATCTTCTCCAGACAAGTATGATATTGCATCTGTTAAGGTGTTGCATCCGATGCAATCTACTTCTGTAATCACAGAGACTTCTTTCCAATTGTCCATTGGTAAGATCATCTGCTGATAGCCCATAGACTTTGCTAGAAGCGCCACAGATAAGGCGCCTCGAATGGGTCTTAGGGCCCCTGACAAGGCAAGTTCTCCAATCACCAAGCATTGAGATAAATCGATTTTGCTTTCCAATTGACCATCCATTTGCAATATTGCCATGGCTATGGGTAAATCAAACATGGTGCCTGACTTTTTGAGTCCCGCTGGTGCTAGGTTGATGACCACTCTTTTTCGAGGGAATTGGAATCCCGAATTTTGAATGGCCGATCGAATCCGATCTGCACTTTCGCGAATGGCACCATCTGGTAAACCTACGATCGAAACAGCGGGTAACCGACGTAGGAGATCTACTTCTACTCGAATGGGGTGACCATCTACTCCCACAACGGTTGCAGTATGAATGGGTTGAATATGCATGAGCAATGCTCCTTTAAATGGGGTGAGCCATCGCAGAAGCAAAGTTTGTGCCTATTTATTTGGATGTATAAGTGTATGTAATCATTGAATAAAATGTGCTTTGTATAAGATTGTTGTCACTTATTGACGAAAATAATGACGGATTCTTAAAAGGGTACACTGACAGAGTCTTGCGTAGCGACATACATTTCGTCAGTTCACATGTCAGTTCGATATGGTGTCTGATTTTTTACAGTCACCTGTATTGTTGGAGCAAGAGGTACTCAGGTTTATAGCTGGGTCTTTAAATCGACAAATTCGACTTGGGACATCGCTGACAGCAAGTCTTCTAGATTGTCTTCACAGCACATTAAACTCCGATGTGCCGATCCAATAAATCCTTCTGTTGTCGCGTGGTCCACCCATTGTACAATGCCACTGTAAAAGTTCTTGAAGTTCAATAGACCAATCGGCTTGGAATGTACATTGATTTGACTCCACGTAATCAC
The DNA here is from genome assembly GCA_937911635.1 of uncultured Pseudomonadota bacterium. Classification (GTDB taxonomy): domain Bacteria; phylum Myxococcota_A; class UBA796; order UBA796; family UBA796; genus CAJWHX01. The sequence goes on from CALDQI010000319.1 coordinate 5,948, forward strand.
CTCCATAACCTCTTCCATTGTACCGTATCCTCCGGGGAGACCAATAAATCCATCTGCCAACTGTGCCATCAGGGCTTTTCGTTCATGCATACCTTGTGTCACAAAGATCCGGCTTAGGTTTGGATGCGATAGTTCTAAGGTTTCTAGACTCTTTGGAATGACTCCGATCACCTCTCCATTTGATGAGAGCGCTCCATCAGCCACGGCTTTCATCAGACCAACATTTCCTCCACCATAGACGACTCCGATGTGTCTCAGCGCTAACTGACTTCCGACTTCAAAAGCCAAGTCTGTATAGGATTTGTCTACTCGATTGCTTGAACCACAATATACTGCGAGTCGTTTTTTTTGAATGTTCATTGTTTGTGCTCTCTGAATCGTGGTCTATATTCCTTCATGAATGGAGTATAGAATGGGTAACAGATGAATGCTCAGATGGCGATGTGGTTGGTTTTGTGCTATCTTCAAGGATATATTTGAGGTAACGAGATGTTGTTTTGGCTTGGCTTAGCGTGTTCTGGAAACAAAGAACAAGACTCTGCGAATGTACAGGAAGGGTGGCGGCCAACACAGGTATGCCCCGGTGATGAAGGCTGCGCATCTTCAACGGGTGTCTTTCAGGTTGGAGCGAGTGCAAAGGTCATCACACCGACATGCTTTGAGCAGTGGGATGATGTTGATGGAAACAATCGATACGCTTCGAGTGTAGATGTTGTTTTGGATTGTGGTTGCGATCAACTCTGTCCCGGTGATGATGGGTATATATCTTCGGACGAAGGTGAAGGTGACGGTATCTTTGATGCGATTTGGCTCGCTGGCTACAATTCTGCACGACCTGCTAATTTTGTCCATGATGACATCTGGGCTAGAACGCTATTCCTTAGTCAAGGCGATGTCGATGTCGCCCTTGTATCTGTTGATCTGGTGGGGTTCTTTTGGAGTGATGTAGAGCTGCTTCGAGAACGATTGGCAATACAACTTCCGGAACTGGATCACCTGATCGTTTCGAGTACCCATGTGCACTCTGGACCAGACGTATTGGGTCAATGGGGTAGAATTCCTGGTACCACAGGTCGAAACTATCGATACCAAGAAGAACTCTATGCAGCGATCGTTGAGGGAGTCTTGGAGGCGTGGGATTCTAAGGAAGAGGCTTCGATGTCTGTTGGATCCGTAGATACTAGTACGTATTCTTCGGAAAAGGGTTCACGAAATATCATTCACGATTTACGAGACCCAAAGATCATTGATACCGAACTGGGCGTTGCACATTTCACCAATTCTGTTGGGGATACGATTGCAACCATGGTGAGTTTTGGCAATCATCCCGAAGTCTTAACGGGGTCCTCATTGGGGATTACATCTGATTTTACTGACGCAACTCGGCGAGGCGTGGAAAATGGCGTCGTCTATCCAAATAAAGAAATTCCAGGCGTCGGTGGTGTTTGTGTGTATGTGTCTTCAACCGTTGGTGGGATGATGTCTCCATTGCGCGTCGAGGTCACAGATGGCTCTGGTCAATCTTATCAAGACAACACCTTCGACAAGTCAGATGCACTTGGTAACGTGATGGCTGAACTCACGCTGGAGGCCATCGGTGGTGCTCAATCAGTCCTCGAACCGAGTCTGTCATTTGCTGTGCAAGAGTTTGACCTACCCATCGAGAATATACTCTTTCAGGCTGCGTTTCAGTCAGGGATGTTCGATCGGTCACTGTCAAACTATGCGGACGGAGAGACGCTTGATCCCTACAAGATCCCTTTGGTGACAACAGAGATCAGTACATTGGACGTCGGAAATATTCGCCTGCAGACGGTTCCAGGAGAGTTGCTTCCGGAACTCGCCATAGGAGGGTATACGGATCCGAATCAGCCTTATACGGATCTTGAGGAGATTGTTTCAGATGACAACCCGAACCCACCAGATTTGTCACAGGCTCCGGAGGGACCGTACATCAAAGATGTCATGGCTGCAGAGCACAACTGGATCATAGGCCTTGGAAACGATGAACTTGGGTATTTTGTGCCGTCTTACAACTATCAACTCTCGGATACGAGTCCTTATTTCAATGAAGCCGAAGGAGATCATTACGAAGAAACCAATTCTCTTGGTCCATCGGCATATCCAATAGTTGAATCGGAGATCCATGGCTTGTTAGAGTGGATGAATCAATGAACAAAAATCTTTATGATGCCCTTGGCATAGCGAGTACAGCAACCCATGCTGAGATTCGAAAGGCTTATCGAAAGCTGGCTGTCCAATATCATCCTGATCGCAATCCAAGTGAGGAGGCTCAAGAGGTCTTTCGTCAGATCACTCAAGCGTACGAGGTGCTCAACGACCCGACGCGTAGAGATTTGTACGATCGATATGGAGATATTGCACTCAATCCCAACTTCAAAGGTTTTGAACAAAATACCCACTCCCAGTTTGGGGATTTCTCAAGTTTTTTCTCGGGATTTGGAGGCGGACACGGTACTCAGCCATATCAGGGGTCTGAGGGGTACACCGGTCAAGGCAGTGCTCATTCAGCAGCACAAGATGCTCACAGAAGCTGGCAAGATGAACCCTACGAGACATTTTCCTTCGGTACTGGTGGCCGAGCTCGAACCCGCAGGGCTTCCGATACTGGATATGTACCCCCACGACGCGGAGGGGATATCACAGTAGACTTAAAGGTTGGATACGTCGATGCTTTGAGGGGGTGTACAAAGCAGGTAAAGATTGCCCGTCAAAGTCGCTGGAAAAAGGGCAGCAACGCAGGTGTGCATCAGGAGATGGTTACGATTGTCATTCCTGCTGGCACACAGTCCGAGACAGACATTCGAATGCTAGGGAAGGGCAACTACGGAGAGGGAGGCGGTGATTCTGGTGATCTCGTTATTAAGGTCTTTATACAGCCACATCCTTATCTTTCCAATCTAGGGTCCGATTTGTATTTAACAGTCCCACTGACGTTAAAAGAATCGATAGAAGGTGTGAAAGTCGAAGTGCCGACACTTGATGGTACGCTGCGGATACAAATACCCGCGGGAGCACAGTTGGGTCAGAAATTGCGATTGAAACAGCGGGGGTTACCCAAAAAGTCTGGTGGTCAAGGAGATTTATATCTGGTCCTGAGACCTCAACTTCCATCAGGAAAATCAGACCGATTGACACAATTGGCCGACGAAATTGATAGCCTGTATCCACCTCAAGGTGTGAGGGGAGACTTTTCATTGGATGACTGATCCTTTGTGCATGAATGATCATTAGGGTGTAGACAATACAACAAATGAGTAGGAGAATCTTGATATGGCAGTGTTGATGTGGCTAATATTTGGTGTTGCCATCGCAGATTCCATGCAGAATTTGGTTTTGGCTTCCGACAGCAACAGTACGGTGGAAACTCGAGAAGCGGCATTTGCTGACATCGTTCGTTCTGGGGCAACAGAGATACAATATCTGCTTGATGTCGCCAGGGATACCAGTCAGTCTACGCGGTTGAGATGGGTTGCAATTCGTGCATTGGGGCAGATTCGAGGTCCACAGGCTGAAGATGCATTGATGAAAACGCTTAAAGATCCAGAACCGGCGATTCGGACCGCAGCAGTCAGTGCATTGGGTGATTTTGGACAGACCAAGCATACGATGCTGATCGGGAGTTTTTTAAAAGATGAGGCGGTCATAGTACGAGTAGCGGCAGCAGAGTCATTGGGTAAAATCGGTGATGTGAGTTCGATTGCGATGCTGGAATCCGCACTGAATGATCCCAGCAATCAGTACCGAGGGGCTTCTCTTTGGGTGCGCGCTCACTATACGATAGCCTTAGGAAATATCGGCGATTCCAAAGCGTATCCTGTACTACTGAAGTGCTTGACGGATGGGGATGCTCGAGTTGTGCAAAGTGCCGTCATAGCCCTAGAGAAGATAGCAGGATTTTCATTGGGAGATGGGAGATCGAGTGTCGAAGAGGTAGAGGCATGGTCCCGATGGCTTCAAAACCAACTTAGATAGTGTGACTTTTAGTCGGGGACTCTCTATTGTGAAAGCAAATCTGCTCTAGAGAGTCTGACATCGTGAATGTCTCTGAATGGTTAAGGATTACTGAGGACACCAAATGTAATGTGGCGTTTTCCTTCGCTGGTCTCTACAGTCGATAGCATGACTTGTTGATCATCTTTTGTTAGAAAAGTCCGTTCAACCACCTTGAAATTCCATGGCAACATTACCTCACCATTTTGATCCGTATAGTACACATGTCGAACTCGATCTTCACTTTCCAAATCATCCAGTTCAAAAGTGCTTGGATCACCGAACAATGTGGGGTCCCAGTACCGTATATAGGCGGATCCAGAGTTCTCATCCCAATAATATAGTTTTCCAACATCGTTCTCTACATGCACAGAAGCACCGGTGGCATCACTTAGAATCGGTTCAACGGATGGATTGTTCTGTCCCCCCACACTCCATTCACCATTACCTAAAGATTGAGCGATGTATAGGTTCGGCGCGGTATTGTCGTTGCTATCAGTCCGTCCCTGAACCAGCATGAGGTCATCCACATTTGGAATGAGTGATATGCAGTCCATATTGGCAAGGGTTTCGCTGTCTGACTGACTGTCCATGCAGGTGTTCATGCCGCAGGTGTCCTCTAAGGAGCCAAACTTACAAATTTCGTCGCTGTAACCGTGTGCCCCCGCGATGTCGATGCTGGTTACACCGGTGTCTGAAGTCCACGAGCCAATCATCGAGCGTTCTTCACCAATATTGGCTGTCAATGAGACGAAGACCTCGAGTGTCCATTCTCCATTGATGTTGACAGCTCTCGCACTACTCGAGGTGAAATCAATGATTTCTGGAGCATCCTGAACTCCTGCTCCAACTGGCGATTCTAGCAGAAAATCAATCCTTAAATTGTCCTCTATGAATAAGTCACGCAACACAGATACCTGAATCTGTTTGCTGCCGCCATCGTTTTGAATGTTGGTGAGAACCCAGCCATCTTGATTGATGGGAAGCTCTGATAAATTGATCAGTGTCGGTGCGTAGGCGTTACCAAACAGTGGATTGATCTCTTCCCCGTTGATCTCTGGGAATACCCAAGACTCGATTTCTGTTCTCCAAGTGGGGGGGTGAATGGGCTCACCAACCAATGGGTCTAGACAATCTTGATCGTAACACGCGTCGATATCAATACTGTATTCGGTGTCTGTACGTAGATTGGTCAGTTGAAGACTTGTGTCGACCACAGAATTGTGCGATATGACTCTACCGAACTCTGATGTGACAACGACATTGTAGTAATTTGGCCGAGGTGCTTCTTCCTCATCGGGCGGAGTCCAAGACACAGTAGTACTCGAAGAACCGTTATCTATGGTTTGTGGATCCGGATCCCACGCCGGTCGATCAGACTCGCCAATGAGTGCGTCTTCACCGACAGATTTGTCTCCACCGAAACAGGCAACCGTAAATAACAAGGTTAAAATAGAAGGGATTCGCATAGGGGACTCCAAGATATTTGGATATAGGGGTGCATTCAAATGGTGAGCGACCTGGTACTCTGTAGTGTACGCTCAATGTTTTCATGCAATTGTTGTACCAATATATCGCAGAATGACCATATTGTGTAGAGGTAGGTTACGGACTAGGCTATATTTGGAACAGGAGGTGTCTATGTGGCTATGGTTGTTGGCGTGTACACAGACAAATCAAGATACGGCACATCCGGAGTGGATAGACATTACCGCATTTCGTTCTGCCTCACTTGATAATGATGTGTTTCCTCAGCATCAGCCGGAAATTGTTGAGTGTCCTCCCAACGGTTTCAGAGTCGAGATTAATCAACTGGAAATTCAGACGGACATCTGTAACTATGCAATTGTAGAGTGGATCACTCAGCGTGAGGTTCCTGCGGGTACAACTTTTGAAGCCCTCATTTTACACACAGGTTTGTGGTCGATGGAAAGTGCGACGGCACATTTTGCTCTCAGTATCAATGGAGAATTGTTTTGGGAAGAATCTCCACCCATTCCATCCAGTACGGAGTTTTTCTTTTACGAATCAGCATGGACCAAACAGATTCCGATCGGTTCAACAGTACACTTGCATTTACACAACCATGGAGCCAACGACTGGAAGATTGGGTATTTTCAGCCTGTAGAATAGCTTTGCGGACTGTCCTTAGCAGAGTTTGAGGACCGCAAGCACAGCCTTCTCGATACCTTCAGCTACTTCGTGAATCGCAGCGTCTTCCATGTATGCAGGCGCCGTGACCAGTTTGTTTTCTGCGTCGACAACCATCTCTGTTACAGGACAAACTTGGTGGGTAGCTCCTAGGCTTTCCAATGCCTCGGCAGTTCCAGAATCAGACCCAATGGTGAGGGTACCCTTTCCAAGACTAAGTGCAAGAACTGCAGGCGCTATACAGACTGCACCGATGGGCTTGTTGGCCTGATGAACAGCTTGAATTAGACTTTTAATATCGTCCTCAATACTGGCATTTGCTCCTTCAAAAGCGAATGAACAGAAGTTTTTCGCTGCACCGAAGCCTCCTGGTATGAATAAGGCATCGATGTCATTGACGTTGACCTCTGTGACGGGGAAGACATTCCCACGAGCAATACGAGCTGCTTCGACTCGGATGTTTCGTGTTTCTGTCATTTCTGTACCATCGAGATGATTGACAACGTGATGCTGAATGCGATCTGGTGCTGCAAAAATTACCTCTGCACCGGATTTCGACAATGCCAACAACGTGGCAACAGATTCATGAATTTCAGCGCCATCAAATACACCACAACCAGACAATAGAACACAAACTTTATGAGTCACAGAACCTCCCAGACAATGATTGAGCACTCATTATATAAAACTCGGAGTCAGTAGTGCAGACCTTTTTAGATTGTTCGGATACTTATAGTCCTGCACGATTCCACAGTAGCTGTAGGCGTTCCGTAGCCTCCGTGCGCCATTCGGCTACCATTGGGTTGGAGGCAATACGAGAAGCCAAGTATCCTTTTCCGTCGAATCGCCATTCACCTTTGGTCATAATGCGTTTGATAGCAGGTGTAACATTTGCCATGGTGAGCGCTTGCAGTGGATCGGTGTTCGGCCAGAAACACGGATGGTTCGTATCCCATACTACTAGGTTCGCCCATCGATTTTCTTCTATCATACCAACAGGAGCGTATGGATGAAGATCCGCCGCATCATTCCACAGCGCAGACAACAGCGTCGAAGGGTTTACAAAGGGGGCGCGCATATCAAAGATGATCTGACGCTCATCTTGGACGGCACGAGCGTGCTTGACAGTGGGGTCTTTTCGAAATTTTCGCAGTGTTTCTCCCATGGTTACCGCATAGGAATCTGCGGCACTAAAAAATCGGAGTTCTGCTTGAATATTGATCGAATCATTGCAAGAGGGTGAATCCGTTCCCAAGAGAACATCAAAGCCACGGTTGCGCCAAGCATTGGTGTGGGCGGGAAACCCAAACTGCATCTGTGCAGAAGGGCAGTGTCCAAGTCTATCGAAGGCTGGGTTCAATAGCTGCAACTCTTCGTCTCCAACGTACAAAGCGTGCACCCAGAGTTTGTTGACTTTGATGTCTGTGAGTCCAAGCTTGTGCATTCTACCGAGCGGAGACAGATTGTGCGTTTCCCATGACCACTCGACCTCATCGAGTGCTTGAGCCAAATGAGAGTGTATAGGTAGACCCTCTTCATCCGCCACATCAGCTATTTTTTTCCATAGATCATCAGATACGGTGTCGGTTGCATGAGGTCCCAAGGCTGGAACGACGCCTTTTTGACTGGCTTCAGAACTATTGAGTAAGTCATAGGTTTCTGCCCATGCTTCTTCTGTGCGATCTTTTCCTGGACCATCGATGTCTTGCAGTGTAGATGCGACGGCACCATTCAATCCGACATCTTGCAGGGCCTCTGTGAGCATGTCCCCAAAGTAGTAGTGTTCCCAAACAAATCCAGTGCCGGATAATACTGCTTCGACGGCACCAAGTCTAGTAAACGCGCGTACATCTTCAGGTTCCAGATTGCGTTCTAAGCGAAAGTACAAGTCTTTGACCACATTTCCTTCTAGTGATGCCAGTCCGCCAATTCCACGAAAGGCAAGCATACAGAGATGTGTATGGGCATTGACGAACGCAGGAGTGACCAGTGCGTTGCCCAGATCTTCGACCACCAATTCCGAAACGGTTTGTTTCCATTGGTTGAACATGTCTCTTGTGGCTGGCGTCACATTTTCAATGTTGCCGTTGCGCACACTGATAATACATGGATGAATGCCAAAGTCAGGTAACAGAACTCGTTCACTAAATATGTGTCGTGGCAACATCATGTTGAGACTCGCTCATGTCTTTCCGCCGCGTATTGTCGTACCAATAGAGCCTGCTGCCATAATGGATGAAAAATTAGTCGGCGCCGGATGCCCAAATCAAGCTGGTTCCAGACGTGATTTGGAATGTTCAGTTCTTCATCAATCTGCCACCAGATTTGCAAGTCATCAGCCAACTCGTCATATATAAAGGCAACATTCCCAGTATAAACAGTGCCAGTATCCACCCGAACTTGTACCCTCTTGAGGGCTTGAAAAGAGGCTCCATATATGTTTTGCGCTGGAATGGTTTCCCAGATTTCAGCATGTCGAAAATCCAGCCGCATGTGCTCGTCGACTTCTAAATCAATGTGGTGTTCCAATGCTTCGATGAGTTGTTTGTGCAGAGCAAAGCGAAGTCCTGAATCTAACGATTGTATGACGGTATCGTTTTCGCCCTGATCGCTCCAGTGTGGTTTGGGGTCAGGGCGATTCCAAAAAGGGTGATCACCATCGGTGGGCAATGGATGACTTTTGGGGTCCAAAAACCATTCTAAGGTTTCGGTTGGTACCCATCCGACCATAATCTCTGATGTGGAGGTAGCAACGCTGAAATCTCCATGTGGCAAGCCACCGTAGGCTGAACGATGTGAACTGGCCTGACGATATGGATTACAGACTTGCTCTAACTCTTTGCCAACAAACACTCGTGGTCCACCCAACAACCAGGTACGATTGGGGATTAGATCGGGGAGGAGATTGCAGATCACTCGACCAGTATCGGCTCTAGAGACAGGAGAATACCTTGAGGAACGGTGAAATGGGTGGTGCTTTCCGCCGTCTGGAGGTCTGACGTGTCCATCTGCTATTTCGTCGTGATAGCAAGAGACTCGGAGCATGGTCCATGGTACTTTGAGCCGACGAATACGGATGTCCATGTGGAATGTTTGTCTGTTCAGCGGGTTGGGAGACCACCGGTAACCACCCATGACCGAGACGTGGAGCATCTTTGTGATGTTGTGTTGGGATGCCACTTCAATGATGTTTGCTCCAGCATCAGGAGCGTACTGAGGCGATCCAA
>CALDQI010000320.1:0-6876 GCA_937911635.1 uncultured Pseudomonadota bacterium
CTGAGTGCAGAGGGGCAAGGTGTAGATTGGTGGCGAAATGGATTTCTCATCGTTTGGGGACTGATCACTCAGATTGCGACCAGTCATGTGGGGTTTGGACTGATGCTGGCCTGGCTTGCAACCCCATTTGTGTGGTGGCGATCCAAGAATATTCGTTTGTGCTGGATGTGGTCCTTTCTGATGACGGGAGTGTGGTTGGCGATTGCCTTTGTGGCACAACATGAGATTGGACACAACTTGTACTGGAAATGGATGTATCCACTGGTACCATTTTGGGTTTTGTGTGCCGTATTCACCCTGATTCGATCCTGTCCGAAGTGGGTGTGGTGGCTTGTGATTGGCCAAGCACTGTTCACACAGGGGATGGAATCTGCTCGTCAGTGGAGACTGTCTGAACAGTTGTATGGTCCGCAAATACGACTTGCTCAGTGGATAGAGGAAAATATAGATCCAACGGAGCCATTGTTGGTGGACAATGTTCCAGCCTGTTGGCTCAAGCGAGACGCTTCAAATTATACGTTGCACTCTTGGTTTGACGTACCCACCTTCAAAACGCCTCAGGAGCTGTTGTCATGGTCGAAAAAGGAAAATGTCCACTGGGTTCTGTTCTTTAGAGAAGACTGGACACAAGCCCCACAAAAGGCTTCATTCATGGTGACAGAACAGACTGAATTTATACTGGGATCCGGTCAGATTCGTTTGGTCGATGAGGAGCCACATTATGGGTGGAAATGGTATACAATCGAGTGGTTAGAGTAATCGAGTTACTTTGATTTGTACTGGTACATCGTGACATCTTCGATGCGTAGGATCTGATCTCTTCGATAGAACCCTTGTTTTAGAACCGTGACGATCTGGCCGTCCAAGTCTGGGTTGTCAGTAGGTACCACCTGTAGTACCCTGTGCAATTTGGAATCAAAATGGTCCATTTTTGGAAACGGTGCCACTTCGTACCGTGAAAGCATTTCTAGAAAATCATCGTAAATATTTTGCGAACTTTCTTGATCTGTTGAGTTTTGAACACTCCACACCAGACTGTCAAAGAATATTAAGAGATCGTTCAAAATGTGCTTCTCTAGATCAAAGAGGGCTCTCTTCTTGTACTCTTCCATCTCACTATACAGTGCGTTGAATGCGTCTTTTGAGGCGGACTCTTGCTGCTCTAGTCGTTCAAGACTCGAACGAATGCGTGTCAGCTCGCCAATGATAACTTCCGACGGACTTTTTGCCATTGTATTCCTCTCTTTACTCGTGTATCAACAGCTTGATGAGATATTTGGAAATGTCCAGAGAACGGTCTACGGTTCTGTAGTAATCGGGATGGGCACAGAGGCTTTGTAGAACCTCTTCGTTTCTATCCGTACCAACTCCTACCACAAACAGGAGACATCCTGACTTATGAATAGCGCTGCAGATGCGCCGCACATCTTCTAAGTTGACGATGTGCCCATCGGAAATGAGAACGATGACTCCAGCCCGGCCCTTTAGATGTTCTTTGGCGCGACGCAACTCAATTTGTATATTGGAAAAGCCAATAGGAATGAGCTTTTTGACTTGCTGGGACACTCCAGCCACATTGTTACTCGGTTTGCTGAGTAAACCCTCTGGATACGTATAGACAGCCATATTTCGGTTGTCACGAAGGTTGTGACTGGCAAACTGTTTGACGAAATGTTTGGCTTGCGTCAATCCTTCTCCATACATTGATCCACTTGAGTCAACGATCATGGCAATATTGGCCGGTACTCGATTGTTGAGTACCTCTTCAAGCCCATACTTGTCTTTGGCGACCCTATGTGAGAAGATCCCATCTGTATTTGGCTGACTCGCTTCTACTTCAACAATACCGTTGGCGTTGTATCGATACGTAATCGCAACGGGGATAGAATCATCAACCTTGGGGAGTCCAAAGAACTCAAAGTGTCCGAGAGCGGCACATCCTGGATGCTGGGGGTTCTTTCTATCGCCTTGAAGGAGCCACAAGTCTATGGATGACTGACCTTTGTGCATGGTTCGAAAGTGGGTTTCAGTATGTGCAGTGGGGATGGGCGTATTCTTTCGAATGATTGGTGCGTTGTACAACTTACCTTCTTTGAGCACAACAAGACCCAGTTGATGCGATGCGACGTCATGTGTTTCGATATCGACAGGTGGTGCCTCATCCTTACGAATGGCAGATTCAATTGCAGCGGTGATGGCGGCACCCATTGCAACACACTCATCTGGATTGATCTCCGTTGAGGGATCTTTTCCGAAGATGTCTTTGATTCGTTTGCGAACCATCGGCATCCTGGTTGAGCCGCCCACAAGTAATATGGTGTCGATGTCATCTGTGTTGAAACAAGCAACACTCATCGCTTCGAACAGTTTCTCTTCGCATCTTTTCAATAGATCAGCCGTGATGGCTTCAAAATGATCGCGTGTGATCTTGAGTCGAAGAGGTTTATTTTGATGCTGAAATGAAAGGGTGATTTCTGGTCTTTGCGAAAGTGCAATTTTGGCATTTACACAGCGTTCACGCAGTTCATGTGTGGCCAGCATATCATCAAAAATGTTGATACCGTGCTGCTTTTTGAAGGCCTCTGAGACGTACTTCATCAGTCGATCATCCCAATCTTTACCTCCAAGTTTATCATCGCCGTCGGTCCCTTTCACACGGATGACGTGTTGATTGATCTCGATGATTGTCACGTCGAAAGTCCCACCACCCAAGTCGAACACCAAGCATCGATTCTTGTCACGCAACTGATTGAGACCATAGGCTACTGCGGCTGCGGTTGGTTCATTGATGATCTTGAGAACTTCAATCCCAATGGATTCTGCGGCTTGGATTGTTGCGTTCCGTTCATTTTGACCAAAATATGCCGGTACAGTGATGACAGCCTGCGTGATTTTGGTATTGAGTCGAGCCTCTGCCGATCGTACGAGGCTTCGCAGTATCTCAGCGCTCAGTTCGATGGCATTCCACGTTTTACCGTTGTACGTAAAAGAGTATTCTTCTTCTCCAATCTCGCGTTTAACAAACTGTACGACTTGTTCAGGATACGCAACGGCTCCACGTTCGGCTTCTTCGCCAACGGTTATTTGGTCACCTTCGAAAAACAGCACAGAAGGGGTGATATTTTTTCCCAATTCATTGGGCAATATTTCCGCTACACCATGCTTGTTGACATGCGATATTGCGGAAAATGTTGTTCCTAAATCTATTCCAATGGCTGTGGACATCTGCAAACTCATGAATGATTGGATGTTAAACTGTCGTGAAATGTAATCAGATCACTTCTATTGTGCGGGAAAACACTTATTGAAAATAATAACCAATTCTAGGTTTAATGGCACTGTCTTTCCACTTTCTTACTTTGATATTCAGCATCTCTCAATACTTTATTCGTTAATCAACAACACACGGTGATCACAATGAAACTCATGTTGGCTTCGTCTTCTCCATATCGTCAAGCATTGTTACGAGATGTCGGACTGAATGTCTCGGCCGTTGGTGCAAATGTAGACGAGTATTCTATTGTCGGGAGAAACCCCGTCGAAACAGCACAGAAGCGTGCCTTGGCAAAGGCCAGTGCAGTGGCTGTTCACCACCCTGAGCACATTGTGATTGGCGCGGATCAGGTTTGTTATATCGACGATGTTGTTATGGATAAGCCCAAATCTTCAGAAGAATGGTTTGTAAGACTTCAGGCGATGCGTGGTCGGGGTCACAAGCTTAGTACGGCGGTCTGTTTGATGAGGCGTGGTGCAACTGAAGAATCCAATGTTCTTGTTGAGTTTGTGGAAACGACTCGAGTGTATTTTCGTTCTGATTTGAGTGATGCAGATCTTCGAGCTTATGTTGAGATTGGTGAGGCTCGAAAATGCGCAGGAGGCTATATGATGGAACAAAGGGGGGCATGGTTGATAGAGAGGATCGAAGGCGATTGGCAAAATGTGATTGGATTACCGATATTTCCTCTGCTCGGTCATTTGAAGACTCTTGGATGTCCGATTTTTGGCATGAGCGGTATTGAATAATTACGATGATCGTGTATCTTATGGTGTTGAGGTGAGTGAATATGTCGCAAGAGTTTGAAGATCCACGCAAAGAATTGCTGGAAGATTTGCTGCAATGGTTAGAGTGGCAGGCTAGCTGTGGGGGCGAGGTTTGGCCTGTAGACAACATTGCGATTTGGAACCAGCGATTGCCCAAGGAACATCGTCCAAAAAATGCAAGTCATCGAGGAGGATCTCGAGATGTAAGACCCGCATTTTTGACTTCGAAGCAGAAGGGTGGGAAACAGAAGGGAGATGATAGCGCCAGATCAAAGAAGGGTGCGCTGTCCAGCTCTCAAATGCATTTGAAATCCAACTCAAATACAGAGGAGACTGTTAGACCCGATACGGCTCGTACCCCAAAGAAGCCAAAAAGAGCTTTGGCGGCTGCATTCACGTCATTTTTGCAGACTCGTCCTCCGAGTATTGACTTTTCATTATTGGATGAAAAAACAGGACTGAAAACAATCAAAGAACATCAACGGAGGTATTGTTCTACAGACCCTATTTGTTCGATAGGTGGCGGTCGACCAGGAAATCCAGTCTTGGTAATTGAAGGACACTCGATGGGCTTAACTCAGCAGTCAAAAGAGTCGTTGGGCAAGATTATGGACAATGTATTGAATATCCCGCGGAATAAAATGTATTGGTTGCCACATCTTCACGGACGCACAACGTGCAATGTCTGTCCGACGCTCTTTAAAGCCTCTCTGGAATGCCTCTCTCCTCAGATTGTTTTAATAATGGGGGGAGATATGCGCCAGAAAGTATCCATGCGAAATGCAAGTGGTCACGTACAGATGGGAATTGAAATGGAGATTCATACCAATAAATGGACTGTCCCAGCCCTATGGACCCATCACCCAACAGATATGGTTGGGGATGTACGTCTGAAAAAGGAGTGTATGATTCATTTGAAGACGTTCAAGCGAATGCTTCGTAAGGTTACACTGTAACCTTACCGCTGTTTCTTGATCTATTTTTGTTTCGTGCCCTTTTTTCGAAGGCGTGGCTTTGATGTTGCGGATGGGGCATCAAATCCAAATTGCGCAAAGACGTCTCCGAAGGCATCCCCCAAAGTCTTTGCCGGTGCATTTTCGAATGTTGATTCTTCGGATCCAAGTTGAAACTCAATGCGTTTTTTTTCAATGTCGAAGTCTTGGACCCGGACAGCGATCTCTTTTCCAATGCTGAGTTCGTCCATCTCCACAGAGGAGAGATTTGAACGATGTAAAAGCCCTTCTAGGTTCGGAGCCAGTTTTGCGAAGAATCCGAACTCCTTCACTTTTGTAATCGTAGCGGTGTAGGTACCGCCTCTTTGAAATGTCGTGCCCATTTTAAGCCATGGATTTGAAGATGGAGCGGACAAAGAAATCTTTCCATCTTTGATGGATTTGATCTGCACTTCAATCTCGTCTCCGGCACTCAAGTCTTCGCTAATATCAGAAAAGATAAATTTGGGTATGAGACCATCCACTCCATTCAAGTCTACGAAGGCACCATGTTGAGTGATGTTCAGGATCGTTCCGAGTAGATTCATTCCTACTGAGAGTTCTGCAAGTCGAGCATCCTTTTGCTCGGCACGTTCTTGCTCAATCAATCGGCGCCTAGACACGATTAACTCTGAGGACTTGATTTCGGTGATCAAAAAGGCATAGGTTTGACCGATGTGCTCTTCTGGTTTTACGGCACCGAGTACCATCTGTGAAATCGGACAGAATCCTTTTGTGGTACCAAAGTTGATGGAGAAGCCACCTTTGTTGCTGCTGGTAACAGATCCTTCAACAGGAACTTGTTCTGTGTAGGCAACTTCATAGGCGGACATGTCTGCACTTTTACCGATCTTTTGAGCCAACAGAATCCCACGTCCATCCATGCGGACGATCTTGGCCTCAAGTTGATCACCAATGGTGAAACTAGAGGGGTCTTCCACTGGAAGAGTTGCCTCTGATTTTGCATTAATATCGACCAATACAGCATCGGGTTGGACCCCACAGACGATGCCTTGTACTTGATCTCCCACTCGATAGCGTCGCGTCATAGAATCCATAAACACTTCATCCATAGAAAGGTCAAAGGCGTCCTCTTCAAATGCAGAAAGATCAAGAGGCTCTACCTTTTGTGCAGCAGGGGTTGCTGTTTGGGTATTGCTCGATTTCTCTTTGACAGTTGATTTCCGCTTAAATCTGGGTGTGGAATGGGTGTCTGTTTCCGTTGTTGCTTTACGACGAACTCGAATTTTTGGCTTTTCAGACATGGACTCTCCGATATTGATACGAAACTGTTGCAGTCTAACCAACTCTTTTGTCGTCTACCATGTTAATTTGTGCATTGTCTACACGAAGTACACAGTTTAGAGAAGTGGAGCATAGACATGATTTTGAGCATCTTTTTAAGCACTCAATTGGCATTGGCCCAGATTGGAGATGTCAATGTGGGGTTGATGGAAAAGGATGAGCTGATTGAAAGCCTTCCGAAGAATCCAAGCTATTTTCCTTTGGCATCCGAGGATTTGCGACGGGATAAGGAAGTGATTCAGCACGCAGTGAAAGCCTTTCCGGCAAATGTAGAATTTGTACCGGTCGACGTCTGGGAAGACAAAAATTTTTTGCTCGAGGTCCTCGATCAAAACCTAGCCATTTTAAGAGGTTTGCCACGGGAAGTTCAAAATGACAGAACCATATTGCGTAGAGCGATACAACAAGATTCGTTGGCAGTATTGATGATGCCGCCTGAGTTTAAAGATGATGAAGTCTTGATGAAAATGGCTGTTCGTTCAAATCCATTGGTATACAAATTCATTTCACCCCGTCTTCAAAACAATGAATACATTAT
>CALDQI010000321.1:0-4883 GCA_937911635.1 uncultured Pseudomonadota bacterium
GGTCTTTCATCATGAGATGTTTAGAGCTTACTTTACTGATGACATCGTGGGTGCAGAGTTTGGTGGTGCCCTAAAGAACGTCATTGCTATAGCTTGCGGAGCGGCTGAAGGATGCGGATTGGGCTTCAATGCTCGGGCAGGTTTGATGACTCGAGGTTTGGCCGAAATAACCAGACTCGCTGTAAAATTGGGGGCCAATCCATTGACGATGTCTGGTTTGGCAGGGATGGGAGACTTGGTGCTCACTTGTACGGGCTCTCTTTCTAGAAATCAACGTGTCGGAAAAGGGTTGGGGCAAGGTAAAAAATTAGACCAGATTCTTGATGAACTGGGACAGGTTGCCGAAGGCGTCTACACTGCCAAATCTGCTCGCGAGCTGGCCATACGTGAAGGCGTTGAGATGCCAATTGTAGAGCAGATGTATCAAATGCTCTATGAAAACAAAGCGGTCGGCGATGTTCTTAGAGATTTATTCAGCCGAGAACGACGCGCAGAAAGAGATAGGAACTGAACAGTCGATTGGGAAGGAGCACATATGCAAACAGAAGCCTCATTGCGTCAAGACTTGTTGCGAACCTGTCATGTACTCTATCAACAAGGGTTGGTTGCTGGAAGTACAGGCAGCCTCTCTGTACGACTGTCTCCAAACGAGATTCTATGCACACAGTCCAATTCTCATAAGGGACTCATCACAGATGAGGATTTGTTGGTGATCGACCTGCAAGGTGATCTTCTACGCGGAGTTGGTGAAATTCCTATCGAGGCATCGATTCATCTTTCAGTGTATCGATCTCGTCCTTCTGTGCGTGCAGTTGTGCATGCACACCCTCCCATTTGTATGGCTTTTACACTTGCCGGTTTGTCGTTGGAACCACCAGTTCTGCCCACTGTAGTCCGTAGGCTAGGTACGATTGTTACTTTGCCCTA
Source organism: uncultured Pseudomonadota bacterium (assembly GCA_937911635.1). Taxonomy (GTDB): domain Bacteria; phylum Myxococcota_A; class UBA796; order UBA796; family UBA796; genus CAJWHX01. The sequence goes on from CALDQI010000321.1 coordinate 928, forward strand.
TCAAACTTTGGGAACGGATGAGTTGGCTCAATTGGTAGGGGATACACTACTGGATAAAGATGGAGTGTTGCTCGAAAGGCAAGGGGCTGTTTGTGTAGGGGGGAGTTTGTTGGACGCCTTGTCTCTATTGGAAGAGATGGAGCAGTTGGCAAGAGTCGTCTTACAGGCTAGGAGCCTAGGTGTTGTACAGCCACTGGATCCAGATGAGTCTGTTAAACTTCGAGCGGTCAGCCTCAAACGAGATTGGGTGACCCATGATGGTATCGTCGAAGAGGGTGATGTACCCCATATGGACTTGCCTTTCGTTGCCACGGAAGATCTTCCCCAACCTATAGTGGACTCCGACCCGTTTGAAAATCGTCGCCGCTTGATTGATCCGAATGGGCTTTATGGAATTTGATTCTGTAGATTCTGTACAAGATGGTCTAGATCATCCTGTGAAAACATGGCTGAGTCTCGTCGTGTTTCTAATGGTTCTATCTTATTGGTTGTACACGGTACTCCATCGGATTGATTATCCGTACGACTTAGAGTGGATGGAAGGTGGGATGTTGATTCACGCTTTGCGAATTCAACAAGACTTGGGGATTTATGTCCCTCCATCGTCAGATTTTATCCCGTACATATACCCTCCACTGTACCCGACAGTGTTGTCTTGGCTGTCTGAATTTTGGACGCTGGATTACTGGATGGGTAGAGGGGTGTCTATCGTTGGGGCTCTACTAGCTACCAGCGCACTCATTTTTGGTGTGCGACGCGAAACCCAGTCATGGTCCTTGGCTTGGCTTGGGGGAGCGTTGTGGTTGTCCACTTACGAAGATTCTGGAACTTTTTTAGACTTGACTCGTGCTGATGGGTTGATGATGGGTCTTCTAGGATGGTCATTGGTGCTGATTCGACTCGAATGGTTCAAATTGGCTGGTATGATACTGTGGTTGGCATTTTTGGCAAAACACAATGCGGCGATCGTTGGATTGCCGATTGCTTTATGGTTGTGGAGGGAAAAAGACCTTCGAACGGCTTGGACGTTTGGTTTGTGTGCCGCTGTTCCTGCGGTCATGTCTGTTGGTTGGTTGCAATATCAAACTGGTGGGTTGTTCTTAACCTACCTCTTGGATGTACCTGCTCATCATCCGATTGTTGGGTATCGATTGTTCTGGCTGAGTGAACTGGAAATGACACGGGCTGTTGCCTTACCTCTATTCGTGACGTCTATCATGTGTATACCCAAGCTGTGGAGTCATCAAAGGTGGCGCGCTGTTTGCTGGTCAGTTGCCGTGATAGCCTTTTGTGCGATGACTCAAGTTGAGTTGTCCAGTTTTCCAAAGATTGTTGGTTCTCACAAAAATGGACAGGTTCCATTTGCGATTGCGATTTGGCTTGTTGCTTTGGTATCATGGGTATCCTTTTCTCGTTGGTCTACACTCTTTAAGAAGAGCGAACGGGTGGCTCAAGGACCGTCCTATTGGATGTGGACGAGCGCAATTTTGATTCTGTTTTCCGCATTGATGCGAGGTCATCATGGAGGGTTTACCAATGTATTGATGCCTGGGCTTTGGACCCTTTGTATTGTCATTCCGATATGGTGTAACCATCAAAGGATTCACAAAGGGATAACCTTCGGAGCCATTGGTATACAATGCTATGTCGGTCTGTGGACAGCCTCTGATATGATTCCAACCTCCGAAGACCGCTTGGCAGGGGACGCCTTGGTTGCTGAACTCAAGGTGCGACCGGGACCCATTTGGGCACCACACTCTCCATGGTTGCCCGTTCAAGCAGGTCATTCACCAACGGCGCATTTGATTGCACTTTGGGATATTGATCATGAAAATGGACCGTTGGTCGAGGCTGTGGAGTTGATAAAAGGGGATATACGCAATCATCGTTGGGGAACGATTGTATCAGCTGATAAACGATTGGGGTTTGGTTTGTTGACTCATTATGAGTACCATCAATCTATCCGTCCGAAAGGACGTAGATTTTTACCGAAAGTGGGATGGAAAGTACGTCCATCGTATGTCTATCGTCCAAAGGTGCTACAGATCAACTCAAGTGAGGAATGACTCTTACATGTGTGGGATACCTTAGTATGCCCTTAGTATGCCCAACGATAAGAAATACTGGCGATTGTCAATCCAAGTCCCATACGAATAAGGTCGGAACGATAGTATCCACGTTGATCTTGTAAGATATCCGAGTTCCTTTGGTAGTCGTCCCATGACTTTGGCTGCTGTGTTTTGCTGTACGCACCATAGCCTTCAGCATAATGTCCCATTGCCAACCCAAAATAGATGGTTGATGTAGCGAGACCACTCCAGAATAGGCTTTGTAAAGCGGTTTGTTTGGCGTTGAGTTGTAGTTCTGCAAATTTAGGGACGGACAATTCTGTCCACTCTTCTGTTCCAATATCGGTTTCCCAAACGCGTCCGCGGTCTTGAATATACAGTGGGTTTCCGGCAGGTAAGATGGTTGGAAGTAAAGTACTTAAGACGGTCTGACCCTCATGAGTCTGGACCCATTGATGTGCATCTGCTGGAACCGTTGACGGTGCGAGTAAACGAATAGAGGTGGCATCAGTGGATATATCCAATTCATAGGTCTGTGTATCCAGTCCAACGATCTGGATAATATTTCGTCCTTCAAAGATGACGGGTGCTTCAGCAGACAGCAATGGGCTTCCATTGATCCAAAGGTCACTTTTGGCATTGATAGGGTTGATATCAAGTGGGATGGCGTTTAGCCTTACAAAGTTCTTTTTTGCATCTTCAAAATTGGGGCGTGCATCTGGACTGTACATATCATTCCATTGCATGTCCGGTTTGATTCGAATCGCTGATGAGAAGGCCCGAATGGAGGCGGCGTTGTTTCCGATGTTTTGTTCCAAGATTCCACGGAGGTAGTACATTTGCCTAATGTCGTCGGCATTGAACAGTTCTTTTAGACAAAGGATCATGTCTTCGGCTTGTTTTAACGTTTCACTGGCTTTGTCAAGTTCGTAATAATTTAAGTAGTTGTCTGATTTTTGAGTCAATTTTCGAATGTGTACATTCGAAACAGGTTCTGTTGGACAAGTGTTGATCTCTAGGTGAGAGGCACCGTCTTTGCGGCTTTCGATGACGGTGATCGGTACGTTTTGACTGAGGTCAACAATCGTTTTTGGGAGGAGTGTATCGATGGGGCGCTTAGATGCTTTGGATACCCTCAGTAAGGAGGCTTGCTCATCGAGCCCAGAGTATAGAATGGTAATGGTAGTGCTCTCTGAAATTTCGGTTTCAGCCTGAACGACTGCTGATAATATCATCCACCACATGTCTATTTTCCTTCATTGAACGATGCTGATAATCGATTTTCGTTTCGTCAAGCAGAGTTTCTTGGTTACATTATAATTGAGATAACCTGGAGATTGCAATGCGTATTCTATCTATTGCCCTTTTAATGGCCTGTGCCCCTGGATCTGCCATCACAGGAGAGAAACCGTCAGAGGATGATGTTGCTGTAGATAGTGGCGTTGAAGACACTTCGAACCCATCGGAGCCAAGTGGAGAACCAGGATCTGAACCAACGTCTGAACCCTCTTCAGACCCGAATGAAGATGCAGATGGAGATGGGTTTACACCGAGCGATGGTGACTGTGATGATGGCAACGGAGACGTAAATCCTGAAGCTTCAGAGGTCGCGAACGATGTCGATGACAATTGTGACGGTGTTGTGGATGAAGGGACTGAAAATTTTGATGATGATGGCGATGGATTCAGCGAGCGCGATGGCGATTGCAATGATGCAGATGCACTCATTAATCCGGATGCACAGGAAACGATGGATGACGGTATCGACCAAGATTGTAGTGGCGCAGATTTATCCTGTGATTCTACGACGGAAGTGGAATGGATTGTAGACTTCCCCGCTACTGGAACAGGGTCTTGTGATTGGGGTAATGCTGGAAATCTAGAGGC
>CALDQI010000322.1:0-4883 GCA_937911635.1 uncultured Pseudomonadota bacterium
TCCATCCTCACGTTCATCTGACTCACCGTCTTCATACGATGCCGATTCTGCTGTATCTAATACAGAACAGTCTCCGGACTCCATACAGGAGGAACTGGAAGAAGAAGAGTTTGAAGTTGATGTGCGTCCTCGGCATTTGCATGCGTGGAATGATGACGGTAAAGGGTTTCAAGTTTTAGATATACGAGAACCGTATGAACTGCAACAAGGTCACTTACCCAACAGTATTTTCATACCCATGAACGATGTCCCAAATGAATATCACCATTTGAGTACTCGTAAACCGATTGTCATTGTCTGTGCCGCAGGAATGAGGAGTTGGAGTGTCGCTCAGTATCTTCGAAATCAAGGGCTGGACGATGTGTGGTCTTTGGAGAACGGGTGGGCTGCGTGGAGTGAGCATGGAGGTCACGTGTCACCGTTCAGAGGTCGATATGCTGTGGGCACGAAGGTTTCAGTGAGTGCCGCATTTGTAGATACGCTTCCGGAAAAGCCCACAACGCAGTACGGATACATTCACAATTGTGTTCGGAATGATGATTCGACCACCGAATATGATATCCAGTTTTGGACGACAGACGGCAGCACAATTCTAGGTGGTGTGCCGGAGAGCGAAGTCCAACCATTTACTCCGACACTAAAGGCGTAATCGGGATCAGGGTATTGTAAAAGATACTTCTATTTCATGAAATACTCTGGTATTCTAATGGAAGTTCTTGTTTTGGAGTGTAGTATGGTTTGGGCGTTAATGTTGTTCGGATGTTCTAAGGAAACTGTAGACTCAGCCTCTAGTGGAGTCGAGCTATGGGATCCTCCGGCTCCAGGAGAAGGGGTCCAGTTGGCAATGGATTATACAGTACCAGCATATACTGAGGCTTGGAAGTGTCTGGTCTATAGATTGGAAACAGACACAGTGTCCCATGTAAACCGATTGGAATATCAGCAAAACTATGGCATGCACCACATCACAATTTCGACCACGGGATTTGTTGGTGGGCAAATGGAGCCGGGGTTGTACGATTGTGAATCATTGCTCATGGAGGCGATGGATGACACGATGATGATCTTTGGCTCACAAGGATACGATGAAGGAGTGATACAGCTTCCCGAAGGTGTTGCGGCGAGTGTTCCAGCCGGGATCGATGTGATTCATGAACTTCACTATGTAAACACCACTGATAAACCAGTGGACCTATACTCTAGAATCAATGCATATACGATTTCAGCCGAAGAAATGACAGAGGGCATCTGGGGCGGAAATGTCAGAGATGAACACATCAATATACCAGCAAACTCAAGTCACACAGAGTGGACTCGCTGCGTGTTGAATAAAGATGTGGATGTGATCTTCTTGGCGTCTCACATGCACAAACTTGGTAAAGAGTTCACCATTCGCCTGTTTGACGGCACCGATTCTGGAGATATCTTCTACACCAATGACGATTGGCACAATCCTAAAATCGTCCAGTACGAAACGCCAATGCACATTGCCGCAGGGACTGGGTTTGAATACAGTTGTACGTGGGAAAATCCCAGTGATGAACCGATACAGTACGGTCTCACAGCCGACGATGAAATGTGTAACTTGACGTTTGTGCATATGCCGTACGACATGGATTCACTGTGCGAGGTGGTGGAGACGTCAGATGGTGTTTTGTGGGATCCAAATGAATAGTATTGATTGAAACAGACTTGATAATTGTGTCAGTGTGACTATAGTGGATGTGCAAACCTCAAACTGGAGTCCACTATGGCTAATCCCACCGCTGTTTTCAATACCTCAATGGGTTCATTCACCGCTGAAATCTTTGAAGCTGAAATGCCCATCACGGCAACCAATTTTATCAATCTTGTTAACTCAGGCTTTTACAATGGCTTGCACTTTCATCGTGTCATCAACGACTTCATGATCCAGTTTGGATGTCCACATTCAAAAGATCCCAAATCACCTCTTTGTGGCACTGGGGGACCGAAATACAAAATTGCAGATGAGCACACCACCAAAATCTCAAATACTCCGGGTACGCTATCTATGGCAAATTCGGGACCCAATTCTGGTGGGTCTCAGTTCTTCATCAATACAAACAAAAACGTTCATCTCGATTGGTTTAATCCACGTTCAAGATCAGCTCATCCAGTATTTGGTAAGGTGATCGATGGGTTGGATGTCGTGCAGGCTATTCAACAAGTTCCTACTGGTCGCGGCGACAATCCAAACACTCCGGTGATGATGGAGTCGATTACCATCAATCGTTAATTCCTCTATGGTCTATTTATAAGGTTACTTCTGCGAAGTAGCCTTTTTTTGTGCTAAATAATTGTACACACCTTGTGAGATTGTTTGGAGTTCCGTTGTTTGTTTTGGGTTTGCTACTTAGCTGTCGTCATGACCTAGATATCTTTACGGATGTTGATCGCGATGGATACCCCGACACCATTGACTGTGATGATACAAATCCTTTGCGACATCCACAAGCAGATGAGGTTTGTGACGGCATAGACAACAATTGCGACGGTGATATCGATGAGGGCTATCCTTTATTGACGTTATTTGTGGATAAGGATGGCGATGCCTATGGTACAGACCCAACGGACCCCTCTTGTGTTGCATTGCTTGGAACCTCAGTATGGAGTGGTGATTGTAATGATGACGATCCTACGGTGTATCCAAATGCAGCAGAGTATTGCGATGGTCTAGATAACGATTGCAATGGTCTGGTGGACGACAATCCATACGATCGTGAACGGTTTTATATGGATGCGGACGGAGATGGGTATGGTCGTGCGACTCAGAGTGGGTTGTTTTGTGGAATTCCCGAAGGGTATGTGCACAATTCAATGGACTGTAATGATGATATGACTACGGTATATCCTGATGCCGATGAGATTTGTGATGGTGTGGACAATGATTGCGACGGCCTCATCGATGATATGGATTCAGATATTGAGCTCTCAACCACTACCTCATTCTATATGGATCAAGATGAAGATGGGTATGGAGATCCACTAATCACAGTTCAGAGTTGTGTGCAACCTGTCGGATATGTAGAACAAGGAGATGATTGCAATGATCTGAACCCAGATCAAAACCCAGCATTTATGAATGATTGGTGTGATGGATACGATAATGATTGTGATGGAATCGAAGATGAAGATGTCAAACTGGACTGGCCGTTGATTACGATCAATGACGGATTTGGAGGGGTTGTTGAGATTGATGCCTCGACAGGATTGATTGGTAATATTCAACATTCCAATACGCTTAGTGGGTTTGAAAGTTTGGATGTAACGTCGTCTGGAATAGCCTATGGAATTAGTTCTGAATCTCCGAATAGGCTTCTGGTCTTTAGCGCTTGTCAATCAACGATTACTCATGCGGGTGTACCTTCCGGTAACGGTAGATTGGCATGTGGTTTATCTTTTGGTCCAGGCGGAAAATTATATGCCTTAAACTCTGAGGATGATTCACTGTACGAATTGAGTCTGGTTGGTGTACCGACGTTGATTGGCTCATTGGGGATAGATGTAGAGAAAAATTGTGGTTTGGCGTACGACTGTAAAAGAGACATGTTGATCGGTGCTTCATCGAGTACGGATGAATTGTTTACGATTGATCACACGACAGGACACGCATCAGATTTCCTTCAAACGACGGCTCCGCTGGAAGGTGGATTTGGGATCGAATACGATGTCTCAACAGATGCTGTACTCCTCAGTAGTGGATTTGAGCTGTATTCAGTCCATTTGCGTTCCGGCAATACGAATCTTGTTGGCACCATTACAGGAACGGAGGCAACTCAAGTTATCAACCTTGCATTTCACCCCGAGTGTCCATAGGTTTAGCTTCATAAAAAATAAAGGTCCTGCTTGCAGGACCTTTTGAGTATCATCGGAATCATTAGTAGTTTGGATAAAACAGAACGTCTTTGATTTCATCAGTGGGATCGTTCAAATCTGTAATCCGAACCCCATAGTTGGAGATGCTAAATAGGTTGTCCTCAATGTAGACATTGCGTTTGACGTTGGCGTACCACGCCCAATCCTCACATACATTATCGTTGTAATAGTCATAGTGAAGTGCATAGATGCATTCGGATTCCTCAACCAGTGGTCGATGGTCAACTTCACCGAGCATGACAATCCCAGTATCACTATCGATACCAAAGGAAAGGGCTCCTGAGAAGTAATCATATTCGTAGTTCCCATCGTCATCTCTTGTGGAGGAGTATCTATAGGCTGGAATGGTTAGCACATCTCTATGATAGGTGAACGCATGGTGTTCCCACAATGCTTCTGACCACGTCCATCCAGAGTCTGGATTGGTGAGTTCATATTGAAATTTGAGCTGCGGATCGGTAAAGTCTGTCACATCAAAGATGTTTACAGGCCGTCCCATGCTGATTATACCTATGATAAAAAATATGGTATAAGGGACTACAGGGGGGGCGGAAGGAGTTCGGCCCGTGAAACTATCAGCAGAGTAGTGGGGGGCGCTGTAGCCCGGCAGGTTATTCCGGATATTACAATCAACGCCTTTGTGTCTTCCGTTGGAGACATATTTATAGATAAACCTTATCAGGCATTGGATTTCTCATTGACAGAAAACAATGCTGTCCGCTGTCCTGATCCAGTAACTGCAGAAAAGATGGAGGCTTATATTAAAGAGGTACGCAAGGAGGGTGATACTGTTGGCGGCACCATTACCTGCGTTTTGCAAAACGTTCCCGTGGGACTTGGCGAGCCGGTATTTGATAAGCTCCACGCCGAGCTTGGTAAAGCTATGTTGTCTATAAATGCAGTTAAGGGCTTTGAATATGGCAGCGGGTTTTGCGGCGCACGCATGAAAGGGAGCCAACATAATGATATTTTTAACTCTGATGGGA
>CALDQI010000323.1:0-5105 GCA_937911635.1 uncultured Pseudomonadota bacterium
TATGTATGAATTACAAGAAGTAACCGATGTGTTTGTAGTATCACTATTATTATTAGAAGCAACAACTACAGAATCTAGTTCAGTACATCCAGCAGAATCAGTGACATTGAGATAATAAATTCCGGGAAAAAGTGTATCAATATCTTCAGTTGTTTCTGAAAGACCGTTCTGTTGGATCGGGACCAAATCCTCATGTGTCTTCCTTAAAGATACATTCTTTCGTGTATCGTCTAGACGATGGTCCCGAGGTCACTCTGCTGGAAGATTTCACCTACTACTTTTGGATGCAAGGCAATGAACCTGTGAATCGGCAGCCTCCTATTCCCTACAATCCGATCAGTACACTCAGTGTGGAAGTGGACTTCACATTGAATGGAACGCATCATGTGGTCAAAGGTGTAATGCCGGCACAAGAAACCTTTGTGATAGTTCCTTCCATCATCAAATATTGGCAGTGATACCGAAACTGTATCAATGCGAAACTGGTGGGAGCGGTCTTAGAAGGATTCTAGGACCACAATGTTCATGTGTGCGGCTTCCTCTCGAATCGGAATCAGCGCTTGATAGGCATCCGACGCATGCCAGTTCTCAATCGCGTCTACACTTGGAAACTCAAAAACGGCTTCCATCTGATGTTCACAGTCTCCGTTGAGTACCGTTTGCTTCTTACCGCGAGCGAGCATTTTTGCTCCGAAAGGCTTCATTGTCGCTGGAACTTGCGAGATGTATTCTTTTAACTTTTCAGGATTTTTGACTTGAATGGTGACGGATAAAAGAGCCATAGTGTTTTCCTTGTTCTAGCTGTGTTTACAGTGATTATAGTAAGGTTAATACAAAAGCTCCATATAGACGACTATTAACTTGACTTAGATATGACAATGTACACTAAGACGGTTCCTTTTGGGTGAAGAACGAGTGCACAACGATGTGCTCGATATTCAATAAGCAAATCATCGACCCCAATCACCCCACAATCGGCCCTGCAATTCTTTGTAGTCTTCTTCGCTAATGAACTCCGTGACCTTCTGTTCGGTTTCTTCTCCGATAGATTTGAACTCGGTTCTGGCATCTATCCAAGAGATCTCTCCCTCTCGAACTTGTTCACGAATGGCTCTCCATTCGTCTGAGCTATTGTCCAAAATAGATCCAATGCTCTGGACTGTTTCAGAATCATAGCCCTTTTCATCGGAAAAGTTTTCGAGTTCGTAATTGATCGATGTTTTATAGGCTTCCATTTTCGATTGCCTACGCTCTTCTTCTTTGCGCTTGGCATTGGTCTCAGCGATCTTGGCGATGGTCTCTTGAATTTCAGGGTCTGTTAAATCTAGGGCTGGTTTAACAGAAGCGGAGTCTTGCTCTGCAAGAGTACTGTTATTTGTAGACTTGTATCGCCTCTTAGTTCGGACATCGTCATCTATATTTGCTTGTTGAGATGCTGAGGCAGAGTTCCTTCTATCTGAGAATTTTGTGGATGCCACTTTGGATTTTGAAGTGTTCATTTCTTCAATGATTTCGAGGCGCTGGTTGACCTGATACAGGGTCCAAGTATTCCATGTTCCTAAAACGCCAAGTGTGATGCATGCACCAACCAAAATGTTTGAACTCATAACGACCCCTTAAAATTTGAAACAGTGTTTTTTTTCTTTTAACCCAATTTTAGTTTAGCCACTTAGATATTTAGCGATGAGCGAAGTATTCTATAGATATATTGTTCACCTCCAAAGTTGATGCACGGTGATATCGTCTCGTAAACAACTGTTTCCAGTTTGGGAACACACAGTTGATCGTTAAAATTATTCATCGTTAGAGTTGGTATATAAAATGAGAACAGAATCAATAATTTGAATATAAAAGGCCAATCAGTATAAAAATATCCATGTTGAAATTGATTGTTTGAGTTACACAGTCTGTTTTAAGAGACCCGTCTGTTTTATCAATGAACTCCATTTGAGGTATGTATGTCTGATTCACCGTCCTTTGATTTGTTTGCCAATGACTATGACTCTTGGTTTTCCGATAATCGTGATCTTTTAGAGAGTGAGGTTCGTCTTATCGCCTACGTATGGCCAGGTACTGGAGAGGCTCTTTCTATGGGGTGTGGGACAGGACTTTTTGAAACCATCCTTGGTCAAGAACACGATGTACATATTCAGAATGGAATAGAGCCTGCTGAAGGTATGGCAGCCATCGCTCGTGAACGTGGAATGAACGTTGATATCGGTACAGCTGAAAAGGCCGAGATTGGCGAGAGTGCTGTGGATATCCTGTTGTACAACGGTTCAACTTCTTATATTCCAGATCTCAATACAGCGTTTGCAAAGGCATATAAAGCCCTACGTCCGGGTGGGCATATCGTTGTTGTGGATGTCCCTAGGGAATCCGGATACGGTGTGTTGTATTGCTTGGCCAATGCATTGGGGACATGGGATCATCCTGTTTTTGAGGGTGTAAAACCAGCCGCTGCATATCCTCTTCCCTTCGTTCAAGCAGCAACATGGCACACAACAGCAGAGCGCATAGCTGCACTCGAAGCATGTGGCTTTGAAATTGTTCGAACTGCACAGACCCTAACAAAACATCCAATCAATGCTCCATATTCTATAGAAAATCCAAGTGATGGGCATGATTCCGGAGATTATGTGGCTATAGTAGCTAGACGTGATTAAGCGGTCTGTTGTATTTCGTGAACATGCGAAGGATGTACAGTCTGCTTGTATTACACATCCTTTTGTGATGGGAATTGCAGACGGGACACTTGATCCTTCGGTGTTTTCTCGATGGGTCATTCAGGATTGGAAGTATCTGTTAACCTACATGAAAGTCTTAGATCAGGTGGCAGATTTGGCACCGACATCCGAGGCAACAGATAGATGGCGGGAACTGGCACGATTCACACGTGATGAAGAACTGTCATTGCATCGTGGGTTTGCCGCCAGGTTTGGGATTTCTAAGGAAGATATGGACCGAGCTATGTATGGACCAGTGACGGCTTCCTATACCAAATATTTAGAAGAAACTTCAAAAATATCCTATGGTCACGGTCTGGCATCAGTGATTCCTTGTGGTGTTGGGTATGTGAGTATCGCAAAGACTTTATCCACAGGACCACTTCCAGATGATAGTCGGTATGCAGATTGGATTCGAACCTATGCAGACCCTACATTCGCTGAGGCTGTAGCGTGGATGGAGATGGAATTGGATATTGTGGAAGGGGATGATTCTGAACTCGCAGAACTCTATCTGCGAGGGGCTCAATACGAGTATTCCTTTTGGAACCAGTTGTGGACTGGTTGGTAGAGGATAGACTCTTCAGCCGCATGAGAAGAATAGCAGCCCTGTTGCATACCTTGGATGAAGCATACCGATGAACCATACTGAGTTGAACTGTAGTCGTAAGATAGAGGTGTATGTTCCTAAGTATCCTTGAGTTCAGTGTCAACAGATGGTGTGTTCCAAGCGAGTAAGGGACATGCTCTTCATCAGAAAACGCTCTCTGAAATGATTGTTAACAGCCTGAGTTGTTGGACTCTATAAATGAACTTCCTTGCCATCCCAGTCCTGTTAGCATTGAGATAAAGCTATCTACTGTACTTTCACAGAGTTCTGGATTCTCATAAAAACTAACATCGACTACGGAGGTTACACCGGACAGTGCCTCTACTGTTGTGAGCGCAGCGTTTTCATCAACCCAAAGATCTCCGCCAATTGAACGAATTGCTTCTGTACCAGTGAGGTCTTGTAACCCGTTGTTTTTATAGATTTGAAAGAGGTCTCCAATGGATTCTAGACTCGACAGCCCATGAAGATTCAACAGACTGGGATTCTCTTGTAAGCGAAATTCACCGCCAATCGACGTTAGGTTTGATAACCCATCGAGATTGGTGAGCTGGTTGTTTTCATAGATACTAAGATCCCCACCAATAGACCTCAACGAAGAGAGCCCATCGATATTGCTAATGTCAGCGGATATCCACAAGTTCCCAGTCAATTCCGTACATTTCTCCCATTCTGTAAAATAATCCAGTTCTTCTTGACTATCGATTCCCATAGTGAAGTTGCAAATAATGGAACAATCTCCATTGGTATCTGCTGCTCCGACCTCATCATCGTAGTCATTGCAATCATCGTCTGTTAGGACCCCATCGCAGTCTGAATCAGTAGCCACTGTTGTAGAGTTGACATCATTATCATCACAGTCGTCGACAGTTAAGGCTCCATCACAGTCGGCATCGTACTGGGTAGAACCCAGAGATGTATCTGTGTCATCGCAATCATCTCCACCGTGTTGATTCGAGTCTATTCCATCCCCATCTTGGTCATAATCGTTGATACCGTCACAATCAGAATCCACTCCATCATACCAGCTGTCTGTCATACCTGGGTTTACAGCCGCATTTTGGTCGTCGCAGTCTGTTCCGCCATAATCTATGGAGTCATAGCCATCGCCATCTTGGTCGTAATCATTCTCTCCACCACAATCTGAATCGATGCCGTCATACCAGCTGTCTGCCATGATGGGATTGATGGTTGGGTCTAGATCGTCGCAGTCGCTTCCACCATATTGATCGGAATCAAATCCGTCGCTATCTTGGTCATAGTCTGAGCCACCCGAACAATCATGATCAATACCGTCGTACCAAACGTCGGCTGCGCCAGCATACACATCTGCATTAAAGTCGTTGCAATCGGTTCCACCATAGATTGCGTTGGGATATCCATCGCCGTCGTAGTCATAATCGTTGTCTCCGGCACAATCTTGATCAATGCCGTCGTAGAAGGATTCGGTTGCCCCTGGGAAGATTGTGGCATCGGTATCGTCACAGTCCGTTCCGCCATACTGATCTGAGTCTAGACCATCCTCATCTTGGTCAAAGTCTGAGAGTCCATCACAGTTTTGGTCGACTCCATCATACCACAGCTCTACTGCAGCAGTGTTGAGTAGGGCATCGGTATCGTCACAATCGCTGCCGCCATATTGGTCAGAGTCTTCACCGTCGCCGTCTTGGTCATAGTCACTCGCACCGTCACAGTTGGAGTCTACACCATCGTACCAGGTTTCTGCGGCACCAAAGTATTCGCTGGGATCTGTATCATTGCAATCGGTA
>CALDQI010000324.1:0-3248 GCA_937911635.1 uncultured Pseudomonadota bacterium
GTTTTACCTTTAAATTCAATAAATGGCTTTGGATCCTGATAACCTTCTTCTTTAAATCTTTTACCTAAACCAGCAATGGGAAACAATATATTCATAATGATACAACCTATTATATTGCTCTACGAGCTTTTGATGACGGTGGGAAATTTAGTACGATGTCCACTGTACAGTCTGTGGTTCCAAAAGACACCTTTTCGGCTTCGCAACTCACTGGAGAAACGGGGGGCTTTTGTGGTTTGATTAAACCAGCAGATTGGTTGGGTTTGATCCTCTCTATGTTGCTCCTCACATTTCGACGTCGACACTCTATCCAGTAGTGTGTTAAAGTCTCTTGTAACCACAGGATACGATCATGACAGTTTTTGCTTATCTTCTCACAACCTCCCTAGCGCAAGCAGCCTCTCAAATGGATGCAGTGAGTACACTTGGAACGGTTGAAGAGCCAAAGAAAGAGGTTTGGTCAACATTTACCGATATTCGATATGGGCCGATTACTCTTCAATCAGAAGTCTTAAACGCTGTATTTACAGATTCCAATCATCAGGTGTTGTTCGTAGAAACGGGAGGGTCGTTGTTCAATGTTTTGGGTCTTTCTGTTGGTGCTGGTCTGATTCGTGAGAACGGATTCCTTTTGGGGGCGGATGGCACAAACAGTACTCAAGAAGACCGACTCTCTGTGATTCCATTTCAAGCGAGTGGACTGTTTCGTTTGGACGTCTTTAACGAGCAAGTGCTGGTTCCATTTGCGACCGGCGGGGGGGACTATTGGGTTTGGCAAGAGAAATGGACGAATGGAACAGTAGAAGAACAAGTTTCCGGCGGTAAAATGGGATACCACTACTCTTTCGGTGGTCAAATTTTATTGGATAGATTTGATGAGGCTTCGGCATCTTTATTAGAGGTGACGCGTGGTGTAGAAGACACCTATTTGTCTGTAGAATATCGAGTCCAAGAGTTTGAAGGAGAAGGGCTGTCTTTCAACTCGGATTCTGTAACTTTTGGTATACGGTTTCAGTATTAGTCCTGCTTAAATCAACACCCATCAGAATGTCTACATTTCGACTGGATTTGGCCTGGGATGGTGGAGGGTATTCCGGATGGCAACGCCAGCCGAACGCTCGTACGATTCAAGAAACGGTAGAGCAGGCTTTACAGGTAATATTTCCCAATGAAGCGATAGTTCTTCAAGGGGCTGGTCGTACAGATGCGGGTGTACATGCACTTCAACAGGTGGCGAGCTTTTCGATCAAGGGGCATCGAGCACCGATACAAATTGTACGGGGATTGAATGCCAAGCTGCCCAAAGATATCGTTTGTACAAATGTTGTACAGGTTGTGGATGGATTTAATCCCAGATATCACAGCAAAGAAAAGATGTATCGATACAGAATACTAAGGAGCGAGTTACCATGTCCTTTTCGGTATCGATATACTTGGCACGTACAAAGAACCGTTGATGTAGATATGATGCAACAGGTGGCTGAAATTTTTGTTGGTACGCACAACTTTGATGCTTTTCGCGCTCAGGGATGTTCAGCCAAATCAACCCATCGTACCATCACACGCTCTGAGATTAAGCTCAAGGGGGATGAACTTCATTTCGAGGTTCAGGGAAAAGGGTTTTTACGACATATGGTGCGGATCATGATGGGGTCGCTTGTTGCGGTTGGAGAGGGGAAGCGAGGTATTCATCAGATCCAACTGGCTTTGAAACATCCAGAACGCTCATTGCTTGGACAAACTGCACCGGCACATGGACTTTGGTTGGTTTGGACATCTTTACTTGACAATGAGGATGAAACAGAATAAGACTCAATGTTCATAAATTAATATTCACCATTTCAAATTGAAATATAGGGTCGAAGATGTCATCAACTATAGCAAATTCTCAATCCGTACAGCGCGAGTGGTTCGTGATTGACGCAGAAGGTCAAACGCTCGGACGTTTGACAACTCGCATTGCTTCCGTTCTTCGCGGCAAGCACAAACCAACCTATACACCGCACGTTGACTGTGGTGACTATGTCATCGTTATCAATGCAGACAAAATCGTGTTGACTGGTAACAAGTTGGACCAAAAACAATATTACAAGTACTCTGGTTATATGGGTGGTCTTCGTTCGTGGACTGCACGTCAGCTTCTTGACACGTACCCAGAGCGCATCATTGAGCATGCTGTTAAAGGGATGTTGCCAAAAAATAGATTGGCTCGTCAAATGATCAAGAAACTGCGCGTATATGCGGGTTCTGAACATGACCACAGCGCCCAAAATCCTACACCATTTCCATCTTATCTGTGAGACTAAACCATGCCTGAACAATTTTACGGAACCGGTCGTCGAAAGACCTCATCTGCACGTGTATTCCTTCGTCCAAACAAAAGTGGTGGAAGCATCATCGTTAACGGAAAGCCCTTAGACGAATATTTTGAGAGAGACACTGCAAAGTTGATTTTGAAGCAACCTCTTGAGATGGTTGAAGCAGAATTGGGTATCAAAGCAACCACGATGTTTGACATCTACTGTACTGTAAAAGGTGGCGGTAAGAGTGGTCAAGCAGGAGCCATCCGATTGGGTATTTCAAGAGCGCTCTATCAGTGGGCAGCAATTGAGTATGGTGCGGTCATGACATTTGATGATTTGGATGATGCATCTCCATTGGCGAAGTCTTTGGCCAAAATGGAGAAGTATGGAACAGGGTTCGGATCACACTTGCTCAAGTGGGAAGACGCACTGCAAGACAACGCCGAGTTCTTGGCATTCAGAAGTTTGCTTCGTCAGAATGGCTTCTTGACTCGTGATTCTCGTAAGGTTGAGCGTAAGAAGTACGGACAGCCTGGGGCACGTAAGAGATTCCAATTCTCTAAACGTTAATCAAGTCAGAGAATGGCGCCTATTGGAAGGGCGTGGGTGGGATGTACACAAGTACAATCCCACCCACGCCCTTTCCAATATCCATCCATTCTTTGACTTGATTTGGATGGTATAATATTTCATCGATTGTATGAGATGGTTAGGATGTACACAAGTACAATCCTGTCCACGCCCTTTCCAATATCCATCCATTCTCTGACTTGATTTGGATGGTATGATATTTCGCCTATTGTATCGGATGGATACGATACATAAAAGTATAGTTCTGTCCACGCCCTTTCCAATATCCATCCATTCTTTGACTTGATTTGGATGGTATGATATTTCATCGATTGTATGAGATGGTTAGGATGTACACAAGTACAATCCTGTCCA
>CALDQI010000325.1:0-2020 GCA_937911635.1 uncultured Pseudomonadota bacterium
TTCTCGATGAACACACACCAATGAGTGTCAAGATGCAGATTATGGGTGTGTTGGCATACTTTGTATTACCAATAGATCTTATTCCAGATGTCCTGGTACCAATTGGATTCTCTGATGATATGGCTCTTGTCATGAGTCTAATTGCAACATTACCCGGGTATATTACACCAGAACTAATCGAACGTGCAGAGCAATCTGTCAGCGATTTGTTAGACTAGTAACCACTCTGCTTAGTTCACCTGAATCGTGTGGAAAGCCAAAATACTTCCATCTGAGTTCTGTTGAGTAGTCATTACAAACGGTTCCTTGTCCGCTGGGAATATACCGTCTTGCTCCAGCGGCGTGTCTTGATCACCGCGGTGGCTGTAAAATGGATGCGTCGTATAGACCTGCGTGGCAATTTCATCGGAAAAGCCAAACTGAGAGACAATGCGAGATGACCCATTGGCATCACTTACCGCAAAGTGAACGTGAATCGTTCGACTTGGATACCAACCGGGAAAGCAACTCTTAAAGTTCACTCGGCCATTGGCGTCAGTGACCAGCTGTCCTCGGTACCAAGAAGAATTGAGCGCCTCTGCATCGTCCCCCGTACAAAACCCTGGATTGAAATTCGCTGCATCTAAACTTTCAGACCTGCCCCCAGAATAAACTCCATTGGCATCACAGTGCCAGACTTCCACCGTGTGATTGGCTAGTGGTTCACAATTGGAATCGATCAGTCTCAAACAAAGAAGCATCGGCAGACCCTTAAAGCCCTCGGAGATGTCTTCCCCTGTAGAGTCTTGAAAGTAGCACGGACCTTTTGTCGTCGACCCTGTAAGATTCACCTCACAATTGCCGCCGTTATCAAAGATGCTGTCATCGGGATAGGCCGCCGTTATTAGTGTCGTTCCACCAATCAACCAACCGTCCGCCGTTGTGCCGCCCTCTTCAATCGGCTCATCTGGACCACCGGTTTCCGAAGAAGGTTCCCCACTTGGTTCCGTATTCGTATCGGAGTCCTTTGTGCCACACGCTGTAGTAAGTTTGACGACGGACAACGCCCCCATCGTTTTGATGAGGTCTCTTCGGGAAATGGACATGATGGTCTCCAATACTGATTGCTTTGGGTAGTATATCGGATGACGGTGTAGATTCCTAATGATTGTTGAAAAGCTCGTCTTCATGAAGAGTGTGCTTATCATCAGCTTACAACTACGAAAAAAAGTGGTTTTAAAAGACCAATCGAGAAATTGATGAGGCTTTGTTGAAGTTCAGTATTCCATATAGACAACGAACAAGATGGTGCCAACAGTCAGATACAATATGTAAAATAAAACCCCATTTTTTTCCATGCACCCACCCTTATGTAAAAGAAATTGAGTTTTCTTTATGTAAAGAAGGTATTCTGTAAAGGAAATCGTGTTTTCTTTACAGAAGGGATTGTCTATGCCGCTTACATCATTGCCACTTCAACAGAATCTGGAAACACCTTCTGTTTTAAAAGCGACCATTCAAGCCCATCGTTACCTTGCAGAGCTCAAGGGAGCAGCAAAGACAATCCCCAATGAAGACATCTTGATCAATACCCTTTCTATTCAGGAAGCCAAAGACTCCTCGGAAATCGAGCAGATTATTACAACTCATGATGCGGTCTTTCGAGCAACCATCCAAACAGCACCAATCGCCGACCATGCGGCAAAAGAAGTGCGAGATTACAAAGATTCCATCTATTACGGATTTCGACAAATTCAAAACATCGGCTTGATTTTAGACAGAGACATTCGTCACATCAATCAGCTCCTCACACATAATTCAGCAGGTTACCGTACAGTTCCCGGAACAGCATTACGCAATAGCCAAACTGGTGATGTGGTGTTCATGCCTCCACAGCATCCACAAGAAATCATCGATGGAATGAACAACCTGACCCAGTTTATCAACGATACTTCCCTGTCAGATATTGACCCCTTGATCAAAATGGCCATCATCCATCATCAATTTGAGAGCATCCATCCATTTTACGATGGAAACGGGC
>CALDQI010000326.1:0-1792 GCA_937911635.1 uncultured Pseudomonadota bacterium
GAACTTTGAGAAACAAGGAAAGTCTGGTCACTGCGGACCGCACATCAACTTTTAGATCAGGTGAATCTACAGATACGGAAACCGAGGAAGTAGAGCTGGTACGTCGGGTCGTCTCGGTTGCGGCTCGACGTTCGAACGAGCTTCGGTCCGTTGATCCAACTCCCACCACGGCGAACGCGGAGGGAACCAGTAGATTTTCCAGTAGGGTTTTCTACTGAATCCAACTGCCTTTCAGTAGAAACACTGGTTGACGTTTCAGTTGAATAATCTCCAAACCAATCCCAGCACCATTCGTAGGCATTTCCGCTCATATCGTAGAGTCCAAAACCATTCGATTTCTTCTGACCAACCGGATGTGTCTTACCACCACTATTATCGTCATACCAAGCAACATCATCTCTGTTGTCACTTCCTGAGTACTTGTGATATTCACCACCACGGGCACTGTACTCCCATTCGGCTTCTGTTGGGAGTCGATACCCTTTGGCATTCCAGTTGCACATTACATTCTCACCGTTGATCGTATAGGCTGGTTCTAAGCCTTCTCGCTTCGACAGTTTATTGCAGAACTCGACCACATCAAACCAACTCACCTTCTCCACTGGTCGATTCGCACCCTTGTGATAACTCGGGTTTGAACCCATCACACCTTCCCAAAACGCCTGAGTCACTGCATATCTACCAATCATGAAGTCTCGTGTCAGGGTCACCTTGTGACGAGGTTTTTCTCGATCATACGCATCACCATCATCCTCCAGCGCGCCCATCATGAACTGACCTTTCGGTATCAACACCATTTCGTCTACACAATCAATCCCATCAAAGGGTGGCGATATAATTCGTCCTTCGCAAGACCAATGACTTCTATTAGCCAGCACAAGATCTTTTAGTTCTTGAAAGGATTCTTTCAACGAAGCCACCTGTCTGGATTGTTCCTCTATTTGCTGTTCCAAATCCGACTTCTTCCACAGACTGCCCCACCAAGACAATCCCGTTAGTTCACATTCCAAATCTAGCAAGGTCCGTTTTGCATTTTTCAAATGTGTTGCAACCTCATCTCGCTGCTCGACCTCTTCACGCAAACGATTCTTGAGTACCCAATCCAAATAGGTTTCTACAGCAGTTGGATCCACTATGGGCTGTACAATATCCCACAACATCAACACCCGATCATCCAACGTTCCGAAGGTACGCCTTTCTTTTGTCGAACTGACCTTATCTTCAAATGCCCTTCGATAGGCAGTACATGCTTTGTCTACCGATACTCTCTTGGATGCCACTGTGTTCAATAGCTGCTCCCAACTACCCAGCATCTCTGCCCAGAGCGCTTCTTCTTGTTGTGCCCATTCTATTTCTTGTTGACGTTTGATTTCTGCTTGGCGTTCTTCTTCGATGCGTTTTCGGTATTCAGCCTCGTCATTTTCTCGCTCTTGGCGTTCTATTTCTCGCTTAGTTTGCTGTATTCGCTCACGTTCTTCACGCTTTTCCTCGGTTTCATTTTCGATTGCGTCTTCGAGAAAATCCAAAAAGTCTTCCGACACCGTTTCATTGACGGGGATTACTACACTTGCCTTTTGCACCTCCACAAAAACATCCGCCATAGCCTCTAACACAGACAATGCCTCTGCTGCTGAAAAACGCTGACTCGGATCTTGATGAAGCAGTTTGTCCAACCACTCTTGTATTGGTAAAGGTAACTCACGACATTTTCTCTCCCAACGCAGGACTTGACCTTCGAGCATCGTGTGGGCTTTGAGACCGGTAAGGAGTTCCACTGCGACCACACCCACCG
>CALDQI010000327.1:0-4891 GCA_937911635.1 uncultured Pseudomonadota bacterium
GAATCAAACGGTGACAGTGTAGAGCCCTATCTAAACCGGATATCTTGGTTCTATACTCTTAAGCCTCGTAACGACACACAATCTCAAATCGTCCGAGCCTTGACTGCGCGCCCCTCAAAAGACGCACCTGTTAATGAGGCTATGACCGCCGGAACAGATTTCGACTCCACATCAAATGTCGTACTGGTTGCATCAATGCGAATCTCACCAAAATCAGGCTTCTTTCCCTTGATGCGCTCATTCACAAGTCCCATCAATCGATTGGGATTGAGTTTGTGTTTGCGGCCCAGATTGACCTGACATTTGGTGTAGTTTCCCGGTTTCGGAGTAAACTTTTTACGTTTGTCTCGTTTATCATGCCCTCTGTCTCTGCCCTTACCGTCTCTGCCTTTACCATCCCTGCCCTTACCATCGCGATCACGTCTCTTACGCTTCTTACGGTCAATCACGTGCTGAGCTCTGGCGTTGAGGTCAATTTCCTTTTGGTATTGAGAGAGTAAGGATCCACTCATGAGAGACAGTACTTTGGTTGCGAGTTCTGTTGGGTCCATCTCCTGCATGACTTCAGACAATTGTGCGATTTGATCTTCAAACTGTCCTTCCGGAAGCGTCGCCTGTTTCAGAGAGGTTATCGCATTGTTCAATTGAGAAGAGATTACATCTTCCGTTGTGGGAATCGGTGACTTGTCCATTTTAATCCCACTCAGTTTCTCAATCTGACGAATCCGGTATTCCTCTTTTGGCATCACCAAAGTCACGGAAACGCCTTGCTTTCCTGCGCGTCCCGTACGACCACTTCGATGAATGTATACCTCTAAGTCGTCTGGCAGCGTATAGTTCAGCACATGACTCAAATCATCGACATCCAAACCACGTGCCGCTACATCGGTCGCCACCAAAATCTTCAACTCCTTTCGATGAAAACGTCTCATCACTCGGTCGCGGGCTTCTTGTTTGAGATCGCCGTTCAAAATATCGACGGCGTACCCTTCTTTACTTAACCCTGCGTAGATCTCCATCGTTTCAGCGCGGGTACGGCAAAAGATGATCCCTTCCATATTTGGAAGAACATCCACCCACCTTCTAAGTGCTGAAAATCGATCCGCCGGATGGATCACACAGTATTTATGAGTGACGTTTCGATTGGCTTGATTTCGCCCCGCGACAGCAATATGGTGCGGGTCAACCATCGTACGCTTAGCGATGCGCTCAATCCCTGTCGGCATGGTCGCTGAAAAGAGCATCACCTGTTTCTCATCGGGAGTCTCATCTAGAATGGCTTCCAAATCTTCTTTGAAACCCATTTTCAACATTTCATCGGCTTCATCCAGCACAACCATTCGGACGGTAGACAAATCCAATCGCCCCTGACGAATAAAATCGAGGGTTCTACCGGGTGTGCCAACCACTACCTGACAGCCTTTGGATAAGGCGCGGGATTGAGACCCGTAGTCTGCACCACCATAGAGAGCTACAGACTTCAGGTTCGACAGCTTCTTAGAGAACTTCTTGATCTCTTTTGCCGTCTGAAGGGCCAATTCACGTGTAGGAGACAAGATTATTACTTGTGAATCCATGGATTCTGTATCTATTTTGTGCAAGCATGGTAGGGAAAATGCAGCGGTCTTACCAGTACCCGTTTGTGCCAGAGCAATCAAATCCTGTTGCGTTTCCAGCAAAAATGGAATGGCTTGGGCTTGAATGGGTGTCGGCTCTTCGTATCCCATCGAAGCAATCGCTTCCAAAAGGGGAGGTAAGAGTCCAAAATCAGAAAAAGTAGACGGCATCTTATCCCCTGGTTGGTATTGTAGGGAGCAATGTATCTCATTGATGCGAAAAAGTCGATGTGGTCACAGACTTAACGCAAAGGAAAACAAAAAAGGGTGGATAACCACCCTTTAGATTGTAAGACACTTCAAGAGATGCCAACAGATACTTATGGACTACTCTTCGTCAGTCCCTTTTTCAGTCCCTTTTTTGGCGTCTTGCTTAGCCTTCTTCTTTTCAGCTTTTGCTTTGGCCTTGTCTTCTTTTTTGAGTTCCTTCTCTGTGAGCAAACCACGACGCTCTTCTTCCCAATCTACGACTGTATAGTCTATCTTGGCTTCCTTCAACTGTTCTTCTGTGGCAGCCAACGGACCTACAAGCGTCACCACCTCGTGTCCTTGACAAGTGGTGAGTAAAGAGGTGAAGTCCTTCTTATCGACAGTGGCCAAACTCTCTCCATATTCTGTGAAGAAATCAAAGTTTTCAATTCCGGTCCCCATCAAACGATTGAGCATCTGATCACCAGATTGTTGATAAAGTACATATTCACGAGCACGAGTCAGTTTTGCATCCGCAATACCTTGCTCACTTACCTCAGCCTTAGAACCCGCCTCTACAATGTCAAGCATGGTTTGAACAGCAAACCCAGTGGCGTCGTTTTGAACGAGTGAAGACATTGACAACATACCAGTACCACCTTTCCAGACTTGAGCATAGGCACTTGCACCATAGGTAACCCCAGCCTCTTCACGGAGTTTTCTCCAAGCCATTTGAGAGAGTACGTCGCCAACAACTTGGGTACGAGCACGATCTTTAAACCGATCATCGGTGTCAATCTGACACTTGAGGGTAACTTGAGTCTGCGTGGCAGTTGGTTTGTCGAATACGAAAATGCTTCGTTCCGGCTGAGCCGTGGGCTTAGACATGGTTCCAATCTTCATCGGTGTGTCTGTGTTCTTGAACTCATAGTAGGTATTGGTTGTACCATCAGGATCTTCAGTGGTGATACTTTGATAGCCACCTTTTCCTATGTATTCCCATGAATCAAAATACAAACGGATGGCCTTCTCCGCCTCTGCTGGATCGACGCGACCCACCACCATCAATTCTGCATTGCTTGGTGTCCACTTATTGTAGGCCCACTCTTTCAGAAGATCCAACTCCCATTCTTTCATCGCCATGTAATCTTCCGGACGATTCCAGTATCCAAGAGGATGTTCAGGAGTAAAGAGTGTTTCATACATGTAGCGATTGGACCAGGTGTCTGGGTAACGAGAACTGGATTTCACTCCTTTTGCCCAAGCGTCGGCTCGCTTGTTTCGATAAGGGGTATTCATCCAATCGTGATTCGACGGCTCCACCATCCAGCGCATTTTATTGAGTAATGCGTCCAAGTTGGCAGAAGAACCCGCTGTTGAAATGCTGGTATCTGAACCAGACATAAAGCCTGCTACCGCAAGAAGGTTCTCTTGAGATTTATCGCCAATCGAGAGTGCATACTCAGACATACGGTTGATTCCGGCAGGGTCACCCGCACGAGTATCCCCTTTTACTTTCAACCCAACACGAACTAGAGGCGCCTCTCCATACGGAAGAACTGCGACCTCGAGACCATTGTCCAATGTGAATCGATGTAGATCTGTCAAGTCTGGTGTCACCAACTGAGCTTCAATCATCGCCTGGTTGACTTCATCTGCCTTATACAGAGACTTGTACCGATCTTCGTCTTTGGTAGCGTGGTACTGCTTTACCTCTTCAGATCGAGAGTCCTTACGAGCTGCTGCCTCACGACGTTCTCTTTCTTCCTCGTCCATCGGCTCAACGATGACTGCAACCATACGATCACGTGTAATGTATTTGGCAGCCACTTCTTGAGTTGCCGGCTGAGTCACTTGATTGACCGCATTCATGTTGGCCGTAAAATATTGAGGATCTCCAGTAAAGTGTGTATACATCGCCGTCGCAGTAGCACGACCAGAAAACAGATCCGATACAGAGTCCACAGACTGAAGAAGTGATGCCATTCCCTGTGAACGAGCGTAATTAAAGTTCCACTCCACAAAGGAATTCACCATGTTTGGATCGTATTTCTGCGTTTGCAAATAAAGAGCGTCAGCCGACTTTTCAACCAAACGCTCCGCTGAATATCCGCCTTTTCCTTGTTCAACAAAGCACAGCAATGTGGAATAGTACTCTTCAGGATTCAAAAAACAACCGATACCGGATACCATTTGATTGTCATTGCCATAATCCCATGATGGAACGATGTTCTGGTAGATGTAGTTGGTTAGTAAAGATGATGCCATCTGCATGGTCGGCTGATCTTCGCAATACCCACCAGGAAGAGACCACGCGAGCACTGCCGTTGTGGTATTGGTCAACCCTTGAATACGCGGAATCTCTTTTGTGTACGGCATACTTGGCATTGGAGGTTCAGACCGCTTGGAGCAATCTACCCGAGCCGGAAAGTCGGTTTTACCGGCCTCAATCATATACTCATTTAAACGCGGAGACCATTCGTTCAGAAATTTGACGCGGTCGTTTTGAGTCTCTATTTTGAGAAACTTCTCCGCGTCTTCTGGACTCATCAGCAACTCTTCTGCACCTTCAAACCCGTCGAAAATCAAATTCCCTGCATCCTTTAAGTCAAAATCTCCAATCACTACGATCGTCGTGTGTTGTGGGCGATAGTTGTCTTCAATATACTCTTGAACCTTCTCGAGATTGATATTGCTCAAGGTCTCGTGACTTCCGATGGTCGAACGAGCATACGGATGACCTTCTGGGTACAACTGAGATCCAATGACTTCCATCGCCGCTGAAACCGCAGCATTTTCATAGCGCATCCGAAGTTCGTTACGGGCAATCTCAGATTCAGTGATCACATCTTGCTCGGTGACCCCTTTTACACCATTTTGCAGGCGAAGGGCTTCAATTCGAATCAAAGGTACCAAAGCATCCCGAGGAGCGATCGTCATATAGTTGGTCCAGTCTACACTGGTAGACGCATTGATCGTCCCGCCCATTTGACTGATCAAGTCCCAGTTTTTGATCCCACCGTGATTGGCGCGAAACGCCAAGTGCTCAAGAACGTGAGCAATCCCATCTACATCTTCTTGATCAT
>CALDQI010000328.1:0-2195 GCA_937911635.1 uncultured Pseudomonadota bacterium
ATAGATGAAGGCTTCGGGGCACTGGATCGAAACTACGTAGAGATGGCTGTCGGCACATTGGAATTGTTAAAGCATAGAGGCGTACAAGTTGGGTTGATCAGTCACGTGGTGGCATTGCAAGAGAAGATTGCAACAGCGGTCACGATTGATGAACTAAAGTTCATGGAGTTAGACGTATCCGCAGATGACGAAGCTACCAGTAGTACATCAACAACCACGTCAGAATCAGAAGATATGTCTGATGTCTCCGTAGAAGGGTAGTCTACATTCTGCTACGATCTGGAATGTGATGTTGAACGTTCTAAAATAAAAGGTCTACGTTGAACGTTCTAAATTGAGTTCTATGAATCGACATTTCAAGGGGCCATTGTATAGTGTGACCCGTTCTTCCGTCCGATGGAATCCCGTTTCCTGATAGAGTTCATTTGGCGGACACAGTAAAAAACATCGCCACCCCTCAAATGTGGTTAATCGTTCCCCAAGTGTCGTGTAGACTTCTGCCACGTGTGCATGTGCTCCAATCCGTTCACCATAAGGCGGGTTGGTCACGATGTATCCATTTTCTGTAGGTGGTTTGAGGTGACTGAGCGGCTGGACTTTCAAGGTTGGTACAGGCACGCCCTGTTTTTTGGCGTTGTATCGGACACATTCGATTGCGCTGGCATCGATATCCAAACCAATAATCTCTACAGATGGGGTGTCTAGAGCTACACTACGGGCTTGATCATACACTTTGTCCCAGACCGCACGATCGAATCCTTTCCATCGAAAGACATTCCATTCTGTGCGCAACAAACCGGGCGCTCGGTTACAGGCCATCCCCATCGCTTCGAGTACAACGGTCCCAGAACCACACATTGGGTCTAGCATGGGTATACCCTTTTTGTAAGCTTTGTCCCAACCACTGGCATACAGCATCGCAGCCGCAAGCGTTTCTTTCAACGGTGCATCTGTGATGTGTTTGTCAGGTGTACGTACGTGTAGTGGTGTCCCGCATAGGTCTATCGATACGGTGAACAGTCCATGGTGTAAGTGAATGTGAATTCGAAGGTCAGCGTCCTTATCTACAGAGGGTCTGTTTCCTGTTTGATCGCGAAATCTGTCAACGATGGCATCTTTGGCTTTGCGGGCTGCAAATTGAGTATGCCGAATATCCTTTGACTGACCGGTGAAATCAATCCAAAGTGTTCCAGTCACATTCATGTGAGACTCCCATGGGATCTCATAGACACCGTCGTACAGCTCTTCTTGAGTGGTACCCTCAAAACGACCGATCTCCATGAGGACTCGACTTCCCAATCGACTCCAAAGCATAGCTTGATATCCATCGGAAATCGGTCCGGTAAATTGTACCGATCCATGACCCGATTTTAGCTTTTGAATGTTCAGTCGACTTAGCTCTTTGTGCAAGAATGGCTCAAAACCATGACTGCATGTGACCACAAATTTAGATTTTACTTTGCCCATGGACCTGGCCTCCGTCGTGTAAGTATGTCCGTTGTGTTGGATCGGTCGCACAAACTGCACAAATCGATTAGACAACAGTAATCTGAACTGTATCTGAAAATGTAAGAGTAACCTGTTCTTATTCTGGAAGCAGATTGTAAGACACCCACATACTTTTGAGACTGCAGTCTCATTCCATCATCATCCGGCTATGACTTTGGTCATGGCGAAGAATGCTGCTCTGGATAAAAAGGGTGTGGGTGCCAAGATATTTCGCTTCAATCGATACGCTGGTTACAGATATGGAACAGATTCTCTAGGGTGTATTGTTTTACTGAACTCTTGTTGGTAAGATGTCACTTCACAACTTTGTATTTACTCGTCACTTATCTTGGAGCCTCTCATGATTGTTGGATTGAATCACATCGCAATAGCCGTACCAGATTTTGAAGAAGCCATCGAACGATTTCTACTGGATTTCGGACTCAACTTTAAGGGGACAGAAGATGTTGTGGCCGCCAAGACAAAAACCGCCTTCTTTCCAATTGAAGGAACCCAGATAGAGCTGATCCATCCACTCAATTCAGAGAGTCCCGTGCAGAAGTTTTTGGACAAACGAGGTCCCGGCTTGCATCACATCTGTTTTGCTTCGGATGCCTTGGACGAGGATATTGTACGTCTGAAAGAGAAGGGCTATCGATTTATCACCGAAGAACCTCAGGGGGGAGCACACGATTCTCGTGTCATTT
>CALDQI010000329.1:0-6791 GCA_937911635.1 uncultured Pseudomonadota bacterium
GTGTCACCCTGTGAATTCATCATCCACTCTCAACTTTGAAACGGGGAGGGTGGTTGAGATTTTTAGGGTGATGTGGTTGTTGGTTTGTTGATTGGTGGTTGGGTTGATGTAGCCGTTGGGTTTGTTGTTGAGTGGCTTGGATATTGACTTGTTATTGTTGTTTGATTGATCTGTTTTTTATCCCTCGATCTCAGCCCCTGTGTCACCCTTTGAATCCATCATCTACTCTCCGCTCTCAACTTTGAAACTATGGTTAAACTACGGTCGTTTGGTATATGGTTTGAAGGGAATATTTGTCTTCATTCGGGAACCAAATGTTTTTCCCACTGTCTTACCATGTAGAATAGACTCAAATCACAGGAATGGACATGATACAGCAACTGATTCTCAATACCCTGATGGCTTGCCACTCTAACGTAGCAGCAGCAGACACTCCAGACACGAGCTCTGAAACCAAGAAGACTGAAACAGAGAAGATAGACAATAAGACTGAAAAGAAGGCGACTGAAACCAAGAAGGAGACCGTAGAAGGGCTGCGATATACGGAGGAAGAGTTGAACGACATATTAAGTGGTTTTGAACCATATAAAGAACCGCCATGGCCCTCGTCATTGCCCGCACCTGTTGGGTTGGACAAGTTGCCCGAGATGTTTCCATCAAGCGCCGCGCTTGAACAATATTCATCGACGATACTCTTATCCGATCTCAGTTATTATGATCTTCGTTTCTATGATCAACCACAAGACAACCCCTATGAGTATGTGTGTAAACGATTGTGTAATTACACTTCAAATGAATCGAATGGTGCCATTGTTCGCCTGACAACTGTACGACACTGTAAGATGGACTTGATTGAGAACTGGAAAGAGGTAGTGGGCGCCGTTCAAGAGCAGGGGCGAGATGAACTGTTACCCCAATTGGAAGTAAAAGTCGGTGTGGTTTCATGCACCGGGTCTACTGGTTTAATAAAGCATGGCCGTGCTGCTACAACCCCCGCACAGTATGAAGCATTGGAGGATGATTGGGGCGGGTATTTTGCCAGACTCGCACAAGAAGAGGCAACGGCGGTCTTTGCCTTTGGTGAATTGCTTGAGCACTTGCAAGACTGGGAAGCACCATCCTCTCTGCAAGATTGGTGCAGTCGAATCATCGAAGAGGAAAAGGTGCACACCTTGATGATGTCGGGATTGGCACATCGAAATGGTCAAAGATCCGCAGTGGTACAGTTTCCAGAACCCAATCGAGTTTCGATGAAGGAGATGGCGATTCACAATGCATTAACGGGCTGCATTGGGGAAACATGGTCGGCGGTTGGACTCTGTCATCAGGCAGAACACGCCCCCAAGTACAACGGAGTCTTTAAAAGAGTTGCCAAAGATGAGACTTCTCACGCCGAGTTCAGTTGGGCACTGCACGATTGGTTGATGTCCAAACTCACAGAGGATGAACAGACAGAGGTTCTAGAGGCGATGCGAGAGATGCTGGCGACGACTCCTGAAACCAACTCCACAGGAGCACGGTCTATGGGGGAAATGAGTGCGAAGACCACTGTACGAGCATGGAAGGTGTTTTCGAATCAGATTGAGATGATGATGGATGATGGATGATCAGTGATGAGTGACGATCGTCGGTTTGCAGAGGCTGTACGATCTGCAAATTGAGAGGGCGTGATCGTCCGATAGCCCCTGTCAATCCTCCTGTATTTATCGAGTATGAAATACGCAAAGTCAGCGTTCTATGTGTGTTATTTACGCCCTATATACCTTGACAAAATGACGATATTTGGTTAAATCCGAACAGTTTGAAAGTGGAAATAAGAGGGTGTTATGCAGTGGTTGATGTTTGTGTTGGGATGCGGAGAAAAGGACTTGGATACGGGTGCGGAAGAGCCCATAGAGGATACTTCACCAGAAGAGGATCCTGAAGAAGAAGAGGAAGATACCGATACAGAGGATACCGATACCTCAACACCAGATGAGCCAGCAGAGCACACCATTGAAAACATTCAGCAGGGACTCATTCCAACCGGTGAGACAGTCACCCTAGAAGATGTGATTGTATCTTCTCCGGCTAACTACTACGGATTTTACATCACCACCGCGAGTGGCGGTCCGTACTCTGGAATGTTTGTATATTATTACTTTGATGACGCGATCTCTCTCAACATTGAACAGGGAGACATCCTGACGATTACTGGAGAAGTTTGGGAATATCCAGACACCTGTGAGGACGGTCAAGACAATGATGGAGATGGCTTGGCAGACGCCGAAGATCCAGATTGTCAAGAAGGGAGTCAAGAAATTGAGTTGTCCGATTATCAAACGATGACCGAGTTGAAACTATTGGATCCCGGCGACATCAACAAGACTGGTGAAGCCGAAACAGAACCTTCGATAACGATCGTGGATTCAGAGTTGTTGACAGCCCCAGAAACGGCAGAAGCCTACGAAGGCGTATTGGTTCGCATTGAAAATGGTACAGTAACCACTGAACTCGATGATGAAGGTAGATGGGCCATTGACTCTGTGATGGTGGATGACTTGTTCAACGTTCAGCCCGGATTGATCAATGATGGCGACACCTTCGATGTTGTACAGGGAATTCTGCACTACAGTGCTGGAGACTATAAGATTTTACCGCGCAGTCAAGATGACTTGAGTGGCTGGAATCGAACCTGTATGGGAGAGCGATGCATTTGGGAGGCCACTGAGGGTGAGTTGGTGATCTCTGAGTTTATGGCCAATCCCCACAACGATGGAGACTGTCTCGATTCTGAAGGGGAATATGTTGAAGTGACGTATGTATCTGAGAGTGGACAGAAACTAGACTTGAGAGGGCTTCAACTCTCTGATGAAAGCAAGACAGAGTTCGTGACACAGCACGTGGTTCTGGATCCCGGGATGTCTGCTTGGATTTCCGTTGGAGAAGATAGTTGCTACGGCAATGCCAATGTATACTTGGGCAGCACCAGTTTCAGTCTCAACAATGGTGGAGATACACTCTCGTTGTTTCACGACAATATTGATGGACAGCGATTGGATTTTGACGACCTGACTTATACAGGCGATTGGGTGGAAACCGGTGTCTCTATTCAGCTGTCTGCAGACAAAATGACCGCAACTGAGAATGATGATGGAAACAACTGGTGTCTTTCGACAACCGTGATTGGAAACACTGTAGATCTAGGAACTCCAGGTGAACCCAACGCTGTTTGCGAGTAAGGCAGTTTTTGGAATATAGGGACGGCAACTCGTTTCATCGGCTATCCTACAAATTAGGATGAAGGAGATGGGACCATGGTATACCAGTTAATACTCAACACGTTGATGGCCTGCCAGCCCAAAGTTCCAGCTTCAACCAGTTCAGTAGTCGATGCAAAACAGGTACCCGAATCAAACGATCCAGAATCTCGATCAGGGAATGATAGCAGGAAAGACTTGTGGCCATCAGCATTGCCTGACCCCATTGGTCTTGAAGATCTGCCATCAGTAAAACCCACCAGTGACGCGTTGCAATTTTATGCGAGTGAAGTATCGTTACGCGATTTAAGTGACTATGAGATTGGATATTACGATCAATATTCCAAGAATCCACAGCATTATCTTTGTAAAAAGATGTGTGCTTTACACCCAGAGGTATTCAATTCATCGTTCGATATGTACGATATCGAGAACTGTCGGATGGATCTGATCGATAATTGGAAAGAGGTCGTTGGAGCGGTTCAGGAGCAAGGCCGAGAGAAACTGTTGCCTCAATTGGATGTACAAGTTGGTGTGGTTGAATGCAATGGAAGCCTCGTACATGTTCAGTTTGGCAGGGCAGCCACAACGCCCGCACAGTATCAATCATTTGACGCAGACTGGGGTGGGTATTTTGCCAGACTGGCACAAGAAGAAGCGACGGCGGTCTTTGCCTTTGGTGAATTGCTTGAGCACTTGCAAGACTGGGAGGCACCAGCATCGCTTCAAGACTGGTGTAGTCGAATCATTGACGAGGAAAGAACACATACCCTGATGATGTCAGGATTGGCACATCGAAACGGTCAACAGTCCGCAGTCGTACAGTTTCCAGAAGTCAACAGAGTCTCGATGAAAGAGATGGCGATTCACAATGCGCTAATGGGCTGTATTGGGGAGACGTGGTCTGCAGTGCTGCTTCGATATCAATCCGAACACGCCCCCAAATACAACGGGGTTTTCAAACGAATTGCTCAGGATGAGACTTCTCACGCCGAGTTCAGCTGGGTATTGCACGAATGGCTGATGTCTCAACTTACGGAGAGTGAACGGGAGGACGTCATTCAAGCGATGCGAGAGATGTTGTCTACTCTTCCAAAATATAGGTATGCTGAGGAGATAGGGGAGATGAGTCCAGAAGTATTTGGCCTAGCGTGGGAATATTTTTCAGAACACCTAGAGACGATAGTTGTTTAAGCATACTTGTTGTTTTAATCCCGCTCAACCAAGCACTCTCCAATCCACAGCCCTTCCAAATCTGAGGCGACGAAAGCCCGTACAGCATCGTTTGCGGTACAGACGATCGGTTCCTCGTGCATGTTGAAAGAGGTGTTGATGAGGACTCCGTGCCCGATGCGTTCATCGATCAGGGTCAGAAGGTCATAGAGGTCTGGATTGGTGTCTCGGTCTAGAACCTGGGGACGGGCGGTCCAGTCTACGTGGACGGCAGCGGGGCAGTACTGCTGAAAGAGTTTGGTGGTGGGTGTGCAGACCGTCATGAACCGCAGTGACTCCTGCACCTTGTGGGTGTCGGTAAAGTACTTTTCGACATCGACATCCCGTATCAGTGGGGCAAAGGGCATGAACTCTGTGCGCTGGAGCCTTTTGTTCAGCCTGTCGTTTAAGGTATGGTCATTCGGGACTGCCAAGATACTTCGATTGCCCAACGCACGTGGACCCCATTCCATCTTTCCGCAGGCACGCGCCACCACTCCACCAGAGCAGAGGATGTCGGCGATGCGCTCTAGGTCTACTGAATTTTGCGTGAGGTTGTTTCGTTTGATGGCCTTAAAGACGTCTGTTCGGGGCGCTTCGAAACCCAAATAGGCATTGGGTAGGGCTGTTGGTGTGGCATTGGCGACTTTGAGGGCGGCTCCCAGTGCGAGACCACCATCTCCCATATTCGGGACCACCCACAGACTCTTTACACATTCGAGTGCAGCCAATCGTTGGTTCATCTTAACATTGGCGAAAATCCCGCCGGCAACAACCACATCGGATATTCCAGATTTTTCTACCCAGTGTGAAATGTAGTCGCACATGTTTCGCTCTAGAACGAGTTGTGCTGATGCCGCGACCTCGGCAGGCGTGAACTCTTTGCAATATCGCCAGAACTTGTCGTCTGGTTGTGCTGGTTTGGATACTGAGACACGGCTGAATCGTCCGCGTTTGCTGTCAAAGTAGACCGATTTCTGAAAGTGATCGACGAGTGCAGAAGGGGGTTCTGCAAGGGCTGCAAGTCCAGTGATCTTGCCTTCATGCCTGAGTGGTGTATACCCCAAAATTTCTGTAACCCTCGAATAGAACATCGACATCGAAGAGAGTCCAGACTGGCTCCACAATGAATGCAGTGTGTTTCCTTCACCCTTCCAGGCGCTTGCAGACAGCCCATCTCCCATCGCATCAATCGTCAGAACCAAACACTGGTCTTTGCTTTGGGTCCGATAGGCAGATTCTGCGTGGCACCGATGGTGATCGAGCATTTTGAGTTGGTAGTTTTCGAAGGGACGCTGTTTGAGATTCTTGCGAATGATCCGTGCAGAGGCTTGGATTTCAAGCTGTTCCAGACCCATTTTTCGCAGGCTCGACTGGTACACCAGATATCCATGCAACTGAGTGGAGAATTGTCCTTGAGCCTTCGCACTTTGATGCCGTTCGGGGAACTGTCTAAGAATGGCTGAGGGGGTGAATGAAGAACCCACCGCCACGACGTCGACATCTTTATACGCTACACCGTGTGTGGTCATCAGTTGATCAATGGCACCCCATGGAAATGCACTGGAGTTTTTCACTCTGTCAATACGTTCTTGGTTCACTGCACCGACCAATACTCCGTCAATGACCAGTGCGGCACCGGCATCATGATTGTCAACGATTCCCAGAATGATCACAACGATATCCTATAGAGTAAGAGGGTAAAGATACTCTAACCTGACTTGTCCTCAAGTTCGAGGAGTCAAGTGGTATCTGAACCAATTGGTCGTTGAGTTTTAGGCAGAGGGCTTGTCGTACTAGTATCTGCCATGCTCCGATAGTCTCTGTACGGTCCATTTTAAAGGCTTCACACTTGTATTGCGATGATCTTTAATGAGGGGTATCCAACCACTGTTCAAACGAGCTGCGGCTTCCAATATGCAGATCGACAAATCCTCGTGTAGATCATCCGAGTAGGTTCTTCTAGACCTTCCGAGATAGTTGACGGCAACCACGTCGACATCTTCAGGTTTATCATCCATCCAAAGGTCGTTGATCGTTGGTGGTACATAGTCATTCTTTGAAGAATTGGACTGCTCTGTTCGGACTGTCAGATGTTGTTCAAGATCATTGACGAGTTTGGTGAACCGACATACGACTACGTTGCCCAATTTTCCATTGTGCACGTGCCCATGCCACCCATGGAGTAGCCTGTGACATAAATGCGCCTTTTGTCGATGGAAGGATTATTACGTAACCGTAACAACAATTCCGAGACCCACCGTTTCGGCGGCTCATACCACTTTCCATCGCACCTTGGCGAGGCAATGATGAACGTGGAGGTGGCGAATTTCATGCCTT
>CALDQI010000330.1:0-3055 GCA_937911635.1 uncultured Pseudomonadota bacterium
ATCCATACCGGAATCAACTTTGGAAATATTGGTGTAAAAAATATTCCGCCCACCACTGAGCCCACGATGACCCAATACCACTCTGTGGGTACGCCCAAGTAATACGGTAAAGCATACTGAACAATCGCACCTCCCATCAGAGCGCAGAATAAAGCAATTGCCAACTTTTCGACAAGCAACATCGTCACCACACCCACAACAGCACAAACTCCCACACCAAGGAGTTGAATACTCTCAGACTGCCCCATCGTCAGCACGACCCCTACATATGCGCCCACCCCTGCACCAGGGGCCACTATTGAATACCGATACAAACGTGTTCCAGAGACCAAAAGAAGCACGCCAAAGAGCCCTATACAAACAGTTTGAAGCTCTACCCATTCCATATACAACCAGTCCATTTTAGCGATTTATCCGATTGAATTGATAACGTCACGGTCAAGAACTGTCCCATTTTTATGAAAAAACTGAATACTAATATTCGATTGATAGGAGATGTATATGCTACTGATGCTGCTTTCCTTAAGCGGATGTGGAAATAAAGAAATAGATTCTGCGGAACCCTTAAACGAACAAGAGACAGATTCAAATACGCTCGAAAACGATGTCCAACCCAAATCTGCAACCGAAATGTTTCGGATCCCCAATCGTCCTTGGGATTTGGCTTTGTCTCCAGAAGGGCTCATCTATTGCTCTGCACAAGGTGGCAATACACTCTACATCTGGGATCCCATTTCGGAAACCCGAACCGAATTTGCCCGGTCCATATCCGACGTTCAAAACATTTTGTTGGATGACACCGGCACACTCTACTTTACAACCACAGACAATGGCGTCACCGGTGGATTGTCGATGATGGAAGGAAATCAACCGGTTGTGCTTCACACACAAGCTGATGATGGAACACTCATGAGATGGCCAATGGATTTTGTTAAAGGACCAAATCAAGAATGGGTCATCGCCGATTTCCAACAAGGGCTGTTCATTGTGGACCCATCGGGTAGCGTTACCACAAAAACTGCTGGATCAACCAAACCACAAGGACTGTTGTTTATTGAAGACACCCTGTTTATTTCTGGTGAAGACGGCATCTTCAGTATAAGGTGGCCGAATGGAGAGCCAACGCAGGTTGATGATCGTTCTGGTCTTGCATTGGTTGAAGTAAACGGTGAGGTGTGGTCTAGTAACTCAGAACACGGTGTATTCATCGTTGGTGGCAATGCCATTGGACTGAGGCAAGCGGCGCGTCCAGGAAGCCTCTTGAACACTTCAGATGGGATTTATTTTGCCGATCATGTGGGTGAGGGTGTTT
This sequence comes from uncultured Pseudomonadota bacterium, assembly GCA_937911635.1. Lineage (GTDB taxonomy): Bacteria > Myxococcota_A > UBA796 > UBA796 > UBA796 > CAJWHX01. The sequence continues at coordinate 1,313 of CALDQI010000330.1, forward strand.
GGTTGTATGAACCAGAATAGTTTCAGGAATATCTCGTGAATTTTACCATTGTCCACATCGCCATTGCCTTTACAGTCGGGTACATACTCGGTGCTGTTGGAATGTGGCTCGTACAAAGAATACGCAAAGAACCGGATGCGGTAGATTATCTAGAGGATCATTCTTCCATACCAGCATCACAATTTGAGGGGCTCGATGATGACGGTGACAAAACACACATTCAAACGAGACCCAATTTGCTCATAGCCAAAGCACCTGAACCTGCAAATTTTGAAGAACTGGAGTCCCAAGGGTCACTCGAAATGGTAGAGATACTTCCGGAATCGTCCGACAGAGACAACTCCGAAGACACCGAGGACTTCGATGATTCAAGCCTTCCAGGTATCGAACTTCCATTAGATGACCATTCAGATCCAATGGATGATGATCTAGAAGATGCACTTGGTTCAGACGATACAGTGTCGTTTATACGACCAAAGGACGTCCCATCAATGAATGATTCTACCTGAGAATCTCGAAACTGGGAAAAGCAATATAATTGCGATACAGTACATCATTCTCTATCCTATTTTTGGAGTCATCATGTCGGTCCATGGTCACTGTCTCATTGAAACCCCCATCTTCTTGCTCAGTGGTGAAAACACAAGACGCTGGTGCAATGGAATGTTCAGCAACAACTTCCGTTCGATGCGTCCACTACAGCGTCATCGCTCAGCCATCTGCGATGATCGCGGACGCGTACAAGGATTGATAGATGCCATCTGCACCTCGGATGAAGACTTCCTTTGTATTCTGGAAGGCATATCAGAAATGGACTTTTCCAAACGCTTTCAGATGTATATGATCTTAGACGATGTTGAAATGGATGATATTGGCTCTGAAGTGTGTCACATCTTTGGAGATCAATCCGAGGACTGGATAACAGAACTCAATCTCCCCATACCAGAATCAGGAAGTGCATTTCAACACGGGAACATATGGATACAAGGACGCTCTAGACTTCGTGGGATAAAAGGGTTTGACATTCTACCCGCTTCTGAAGATGATGCGGAATTCCAAGCGGTCAAAGAAGCGTTGATACAACGACGGCCGCAAACCAACTCCGATGCACTTGAAGACCTACGCATTCAAACTGGCACACCCAGATTCCCACAAGACTTTACAGACAAATCATTCATTCATGACTATGACTTGCAAGATGACGTCTGTTCCTTCAACAAAGGTTGCTATGTCGGACAAGAAATTATCAATCGAATGGACATCAAAAAACTGGCCAACAAAAAGTTGCTGCGCGTCCAGCTCACTGGTACCTGGTCGATTGGGGACCAATTGCTACTGAACGGTAGAAAAGCCGGCACCTTAACCTCTATACATTCTGATGGTTCAGTCGGTCTTGCATTGCTGCGAAAAACGGCTTGGGAAACAGATACCCAGTTGACAAATGATGATAAAACAGCCGTTGTCGGCTAAAGAAGCAATATATCCCAGCCTCTGCGCTGGGCTTCCTTCTCCAGTCTAGGATCAGGACAAACCACCTTCGGATGCAACACGGCTTCCAATACGGGTAGATCGCTGTAAGAGTCGGTGTAAAAGTACCCTTTCGTCCAATCCAGTCCAAGCTCTTCTCCAAGAAGTTCAGCGTGATGCATCTTGTCCTTACCAAAACAGAGTGGTTTGAGCATCTCACCTGTCAGCCGGCCGTCTCTGACTTCCATACGATTGCATAGGACATGCGGAATATCC
>CALDQI010000331.1:0-7686 GCA_937911635.1 uncultured Pseudomonadota bacterium
CACCTGTTTCTTCAGCATTACCAGCAGATACAGACACCAACTGATTTCCATTTGGGTCGGAGATGTCGTATCCAATCTCAGAAGTAAATCCGCCCTCTACAAAGAAGAATTCAATGGTCGACCCTTCAGTTCCGCAATACGCCTCATAACCAGATAACCCTGTTGAGAGTGTTAGTGTATCCATCAGGACGCCATCTTCATAGACTTCAATGGCACCACCGTTCCAACCATCCCCGTAGGAATCATTCATATCAACGGTATAACAAGTATCTCCCATTGTCATCATCGACCAACCATCTCCGTCTGCATCTGTCAAACAATCGGTAATCGACTCCAAATAGGCAGCCCCTGGATAGGTCATGGCATCGGCATCATCACAGTCATTTGAATCAGAAACATATCCAGACGTGACTCCGCAACTTTCATATGGCATGTTTGGATCACCGTACGAGTCACCGTCCATATCGGCATATACAGTGGTCGTAACGGAGGTATCAATACTGTCGTCCAGATCGTCAACCAAACCGTCACAGTCTTCATCAATACCAGAACATACCTCTAGAGCATCAGGATTGATAGCGCTATCTTGGTCATTGCAGTCTAATCCACCGGAAATCGTAGAGGCATACCCATCGCCATCAAAGTCTGTACCGTCGACGCCGTCGCAGTTCTGGTCTATGGCATCTCCAGCGATATCCGTTGCCATTGGATTCGATGAACCCAACGTGTCATCGCAATCACCTTCGACGAGAACCATATTCTCGCCCTGCTCACAAGCCATCACCGTACCAGAACCGTAACCGTCGCCGTCATTGTCCAAATAATATGAATCACCGGTTGTGAGATCTACTGAATCGTCCTCGTCATCTACCAAACCATCGCAGTCATTGTCAATACTGTCGCAGATCTCGGACGCTGTTGGATATACGGCTGAGTCCCCATCTTCACAATCGGAGTTGTCAGACGACATTCCACTAATAGCGTTACAGTCGAATACACCTGTTCCATCATCGTTCAAATCAACAAGTGTTTCAGTACCGAACCCATCGTCATCTGCGTCTTCGTGACACAACTCAACCCCATCACAATTTTGGTCAATACCGTCGGCGGCATCCTCTTCCGCTGATGGGTTTATCGAAGCATCGGTATCATTGCAATCACCACCAACTTCGATGTTTGTTTCAGGAACCGCACATGAGCTTAATTCGGTGGCAGAATCACCATAGCCATCACCATCCGCATCGGTATAGGTAGTGTACAGTCCTTCTACAATATCATCGTCATCATCAACGAGTTCATCACAATCGTTGTCAATTCCATCACAGACTTCTACTGCATCTGGATTCACCGCGGAAGATTCATCATCACAATCGTCTGCATTGTCCACATATCCAAGTGGTATTTCACAAGAAGATACTGTTGTATCTATATCACCGTAGCCATCGCCATCTTTGTCCGCATAAAAGACCGTTTCAGACGAAGCATCCTCATCGGGATTGTCATCATCACAGTCTGTACCGCCGGATGCCAGAGAGGCAATCCCATCACCATCACCGTCTGTTCCATCGATTCCATCACAGTTTTGGTCGATATCGTCTCCAACCGTATCTGTAGCACTGGCGTTGATGGCCGCATTTTGGGCATCACAATCTTCGGAGTCTATGACCCCATCATTGTCTATATCTGGTAAACCCGTATCCTTGTCTTCACACCCAATGGTGTGCAACAAACCAATCGACAATATCAAACGACTCAAAACAACAGACATAACACCCCCAACATATGATTCTTATGAGTACTAAACTCTCAAATCATCATATCAAATCAGTGAATGAAGTGCAGAACAAACGCAATATCGCTAGAATAAGGAGGGCTGTTTTATAAAGGTGCCCCTGCTAATCTACCGTTATAAAAACACATTACGAACATACACCTGTATATTTGGATACCCAAAAAGATGATTGACCCAATCTGTTGATCGCTCGAATACTGACCCTCGAAATATCACCCATCTAAAAGTCGCTACGGGGCATGATTCTACCCAACCCCCGTAGACAAGAAGAAGATTACAACTGATCACAGGTGGGAACAATAGCGCCACCACATGGAATAGATGGGTATGCCCCTTCTGAACAGACACTTGTACCATCTTGGGCAAGAAGTTCAAAGCTGACTTCTCCATCATAGGTACCAGACGTCCAAGCTAATTCAAACGATAAGGATTCCAAACATACGGTTGTGCTGGTTGTTTCTTCACAAGCACCGGAATTACACCCCCCGTCACCATTGTCATCTGTATTTGAATACGATGTTGTGGCACCATTTTGTGTAATATCTACGGATCCACCGTTCCAACCATCGCCGTAGGAGTCCGTCATATTCAGCGTATAGCAAACTTCTGGAATGTCTGATTGAACGGTCACAGAATAATCATTCTCAGAAAAATCATACGCACTCAGTACAAATGCAACGGCACCACCATCAGTCGTATCCACAAACAATTGAGACGTATAATCTTGATTCGCAACGTCAATATCATCATTGCAATCAAGCACGACACCTCCCAACGAAGGACACGTATCTACTAGGCTCAAAACTGTGTCTACTTCTGGAGTATCCGTGTAATAACGCACACAACCATCAAGAGTTGTATTCTCACCAATGAACGAATCATTCAGCTGCAGGCTGAAGTTTGAATCGTAGCAACTGGTATCTGGTGTAATCCAGTCTTCAGTAGCTTGATCCATTTGGATAGTCGTACCAACATATTCTACACACGGGATATCAAAGCAATCCAAATATCCATTTTGATCATTGTCGATTCCATCTTGACACTCGGATTCATCCACTGCATTGCATGTTGAAGTTGTGGCACAATCGGGGTCATCACAATCAAAGAGACCATCTGAATCTTCATCACCAGCAACGGTACAATCCTCTGGAATTAAACATACCGGGTCTAGTTCACAAGAACTGTCAGCACAATCGGAAAATCCATCTCCATTGTCATCCAATCCGTCATCACAAAACGATTCTGGACATCCATCAGGCGTGCATTCGAAGTCTTGTACGTTAGTGTAATCAAACACCTGAGACTCTATATTGTCTGTCCACACATCCATAGGGGTATTCTCCGAGCCTACACCACCGAAATCGCAGCCAACTGAGGTAAAGGTTGAATCCTCACCGAGAACACCAATGGCTGCGAAACCCGTTCCTGAAGTGTTGTTGTATATGGAACTGCCTGATGTGCACAACACACTACTGCTTATCACTTCCACCGCCGAAAAATCAGAGGATGAGTTTCCAAAAATATCGGTGTTGATTAACTCTGCTTCGGAGGAGTATAGAGCTACGGGTGCTGCTTGAACATTGGTATTATTGGATATTGTAGAATCATTTAAAATAAGAGCACCGCCGATAGCCCCTATTGTACTATACACACTCGTATTGGTGGAAACTGTAACCGTGTCAACTGTCATGACAGCAGAGTACGACACTTGGTTTGAATCCAATGCAAACATCGCCATTGCAGAAGCGGACCCCTCTGATTCATTCATACTAAATGTCGAATCTGAAATATCGAAAATCGTACCATTGTTTATTGGGTAAAAATATATCCCTCCTCCGCGACCTCCTGATCCACGTGCAATATTGGATTCAAACCAAGTACCACTTATTTCAATATCCCCCCTCGAAGATATAGCCCCTCCATACCCTGCTTCATTACCATAGAACAGAGAGTCCACAACCGTTAACAAACCAGTCTCATGGCTGATGCCACCACCTCTTGTTAGAGGACCGCTTAGATCAATATTGCTGTCAAACAGGGAGGTATCAACTGTCAGATCTATAGAGTCACCTTCTACTTCAATACCATGAGTACCATTGTAAAAATACAGACCATAAACAGAGATACTGATAAAATCGGTGGAGGAATACAAAATTGAACCGGTTTGTCTACCGTCTAATGTTACGTTGAGTGAGTTGGTCACTTCTAAACTGGACAAGGTGACATCTGATATTGCTTCCATGTTGACATAGTATGTCCCCTCACAGAAAAGGTATTCATCTTCAGTCAACGTCACAGAAGCAACTGACATTGGTGAACCCTGAAAAGAATAGGACACATCGGTGTACACACCTGCCGTGATCCCAGACACCGTATTTGGGTCGTCCAAAACCAAGTCGCAGTTGTTGTCTATTCCATCACAGATATCAACGGCATTTGGATGGATATCTGCATTCCCATCATCACAGTCTCCTCCTTGAGCAACATACATGCTCGAAGGGAAACATGTAATTTCTGAGATGGCGTCATATCCAAAGCCATCACCGTCAGAATCCATAAAGTGCTGAGTCTGTGTGGACACATCAATCGAATCGTCTTCATCATCAATCAATTCATCACAATCGTTGTCAATCTCATCACAAACCTCATCTGCATCTGGATGAACATCTACATTCCCATCGTCACAGTCATCCATATTTTCAACAGCACCTTCAGGAAGTACACAAGCGGATACTTCTTCCATGCCACCGAACCCATCAGAATCACCATCTACGTAGAATACTGACCCTGTACTCAAATCAATCGAATCATCTTCATCATCAATCAACTCATCACAATCGTTGTCAATCTCATCACAAACCTCGTTTGCACCTGGATAGATATCTGCATTGTCATCGTTACAATCCTCAGAGTTCTCAACTGTGCCCTCTGGCTGCACACAAGCTTCCAGTGGTTGTTCTATGTCTCCATATTCATCCGAATCACCATCAACGTAGAATGTTGACCCTGTACTCAAATCAATCGAATCATCTTGATCATCAATCAAACCATCACAATCGTTGTCAATCTCATCACAAACCTCGTCTGCACCTGGAAATACGGACGCATCATTGTCATCACAATCGTCAGCCTCAACAACCCCATCTCCATCATTGTCTACCTCAACAACGTCTGTATCTGTTTCACCTTCTGGTTTATCAGAACAAGCCAACAACCATATAATAGACATAAATCGCATAAAATCTCCATTAGTTTGAACTCTAAGGTATATACCTCTGGTAATACACTATGGGCATCTCAACCATTGATACTAGTCGATTTATAAATTTCAGTAGAGCAAGATACACTCATGCAAAATATGTTGGTCCTGGGTATTGGGCAGTCAATATTACTATGGATTTGGCTTATTCTATTGAAACGGTCCCTTATGGTATTCATACCACGATGGGTGTCGCGACACATTTGCGTAGTGTATATCCAAGACTACATCAATGGTCGACAGTAAAACTCGAACCGTTTAAAAACAACAGCCCTTCCAAACAGAAGAGCTGGTGCATCAGGTATTGTTATTGGATGAAGTTCTTACAACTTCAACGTGTATTTCAACGTCTGTGGACTCGCATCTTTGTCAAATGTAGGGAACGTCATTCCTTTAAATGCAGCCCGCATACATCCTTCAAACTTTGATCCCACATACGGGCCTGAAGCAATGTATGCAGAGTTTACCTTACCAGTTGGTTGCAGCGTAAACATCACATCAATCGATTTTGGAAATGTACCCGTTTCTGCTCGAACTTGACCGTAACACCCTTTCACATCTTTATTGTTGCGAATGATGATATCAAGAACGTTTGTAGGGATATCCACCTTCACCTCGCTTTTGGGTTTGGCAGCCGGCTTCTTTTCTGGTTTGGGCTCTTCACTTTTATCTTTACGCCCAAACAACCCCTTCTTTTCCTCTTCCTCATCATCTAAGCCAAGATCATCAAAACCGTCCAGATCCAAATCGTCATCCAATAGATCATTCGGTTCCGCAGGTGCCTCCAGATCACTGGGACGTGATGGTTCATCATCGAAGTCAGATTCGAAATCGTTGCTGGGGGAAGCCTTCTTAGGTTTTGATGATTCCTTCGAAGTGATGTATTGGTTGGCAGCCGCAAACATATCTTTATGCGCTTGGTTGGACTTTTCAGCGTCTCGGACTGTCGAGGTGGTTGAACCCATAGAACGTTTCCCATCTTTGGACTTGGATTTCTTCGCTTGAGAACGTGCAAAGCTAGCATCCTTCTCCAGATCATCTCCTTTATCAGAAGTGGCTACACCAACTGCGGGTACAGCAATGGGGTCCTTATCCTCATTGACTGGTGTTTCTTCTGTCGTTCCAGCACCACCAAAAACCAACACACCCGATACTATCGCAACGATGCTTGCGCCTCCTACAGAGACACCAACACTTGGCTTCGAAAATCCGAAATCACTGGTAACCAGCCACAGTGCCCCCATTGTGAGCGAACTGGAGCCAACAAGAAATGCCATGTCGGCTATGGTATCTGCGGAAAAGTGCATTCCCAATATAGACACCAGTCCCAACACCATCATGCCGGTACACAGTTGCAATGTACCCCTGAGACCCAAAGGGTCGGTGTTACCCTTAGACTTCGTAGCAGACTTTTGTTTCGCTGGCGAAGCAACTCTCGTGTCAATGTTGTCATAAGCGCTTGGTTTTCGAACTTCCACTGGAGGTTTTTTGTCTAAGGATAGCGGACTATTTCTACGAATTGTTGGGTCGCTCACTTCTTTTGTCGTTGGTGGTACTGCGCTAAGAAGTGGTGGCGTATTTGTGGATATTATGGTTTCGGGATCCTTTTCCAGAGGGTGCTGAACATTGGGCTTACCATCATCTTCAACCAATGTTTTCTCATCGACATGATCGACAACAGCCGACTCATTTTGAGGTTCGAGGATTTGGCTCTTAAAAAACACAATCTTATGCTGACACCGACGACAAGTAATCCGATTCTTTTCTCTCTTTAATTTTGAAAAGTCGATGCTGTAGGATTGGGAACAATTATCGCAATTTACATTCTGAAGAGTCGTCACACTGCCTCCAAAGATTATTCTGTCTGATTTCAAGGATGTTAACGGTGTGACCTTTAGTAAAGGAACCGCGTTAATTGGAGTAACGAGTTCAAAGATCAAACAACAGACGAAATGCGTAAACGTTGCACAATGGTCACTGTCGAACAAATGTCACTGAAAAGTTCGCTCCATTAGAAGACTTTTCCATTAATTGGGTTATGTTGTGCCCATTTTTATACACACAGGGTGACAAATGGTACAAGACAAAATTCGAAACATCGCTATCATCGCGCACGTTGACCATGGAAAGACAACCCTCGTCGACCATCTATTGAAACAAGCCGGAACCTTTAGAGAGCACCAAACGGTTGAAGATCGCGTAATGGATTCGATGGAGCTTGAAAGAGAGCGTGGGATCACCATCTTAGCCAAACCAACTGCAGTGACCTACAATGGCGTCAAAATCAACATTGTCGACACTCCAGGCCACGCCGACTTTGGAGCTGAAGTCGAACGCATCATGAAAATGGTGGATGGCGTTCTTCTCTTGGTGGATGCGGCTGAAGGTCCACTACCCCAAACACGCTTCGTGCTGGGTAAAGCGTTAAAGCAAGGCCTTCACCCTATCGTCTGCATCAACAAGATTGATCGCCCCGATCAAAGAGCCGATGAAGTCTATAGTGAGGTTTTTGACTTGTTTGTAGCGCTTGATGCGAGTGAACAACAGCTTGAATTTCCTATTCTCTACGCGTCAGGCCGTGATGGCTGGTGTGTACGCGAGCTAGAAGACCCGCGGGATAATCTGCACCCGTTAC
>CALDQI010000332.1:0-10796 GCA_937911635.1 uncultured Pseudomonadota bacterium
TCAAAAGGGAAACTTGGTGACAAATTACAAATTTGTTCATCCACGCTCAAAATTCGACCACCTTTATTACCATGCCGGCGATTGGTTTGATGTGGAGTGGTTTAAAAGATGCCTTCTCAGGAAATGATACCAGACCGTCTGATCAACTCCTTGCCCTCGCAGTACTTGCCGCCTGTGCCTATGGAGACTTCGTCACCGCAACGCTGGTTCCACTTGCCCTCGATATTGGACGGCTCTTTGAAGAGAGAACGGCTCTTGGTGTAAATTCCGCTATTGAAAAGATTCGTTCACTCCAAGTACAACGTGCTTTAAGAGTGGATGCCGAGTCCAATCAAGAAACTTGGGTCAACGTCTCTGACTTGGTCGTTGGGCAAACGGTTTGCGTTCGTGCGGGTGAGCGGATTCCTGTGGACGGTGTGGTGCAGAAGGGCGCATCGAAGATTGATGCCGCTGTGATGACAGGTGAGTCCAAGTTGCAACCGGTCGAAGCAGGGAGTGAAGTATTTGCCGGCACACAGAACATGCAAGGGGAACTCTTTATCGAAGTGACGAGTCTTGGTGCAGATTCCGCACTCGGTCGTATCGTTGGCTTGATGGAAGAGGCCCAACTGAGTAAACCGGTAGTGTTGCAGCGTCTAGAAGAGTGGCTTGGTGTATACGTCCCTGTAGTCATTGCTCTCTCTGCTACAGTGCTCTTTTTCACCGAAGATTTGGACCGAGCAATTGCGGTTTTGATCGTCTCTTTTCCGTCTTCGCTTGCGATTGCGGGGTCAGCGACGATGGTCTCCGCATTTTCCAAGGCTGCCTCGTTGTCTCTCTTCGTTAAAGATGCCACTGTATTTCAAACCTTGCGTACTGTGGGTACCATCGTGTTTGATAAGACTGGAACCCTAACCGAAGGCAAGCAGCGTGTCCTTAATGTCGTCCCAGAAGATGGTGTGAACGAATCGTTGCTGATTCAATCGGCCGTTCAGTGTGCGCGGCACTCCAACCATCCCGTGTCTCAGGCCATTGTACGCTCCTTCTCTACGGAAGGACTACCCGATTTGGATGACGGGGTGGTGATGGAGTTTCCGGGCCTCGGTATTCAAGTTGAATTGGATGATGAAGAAGACAGCTCAACCACCCTGCGTTTGGGGCGCGTGTCGTGGCTCAAAGAATGTGGGGTTCTCGTTCCCACTGGTGTACAGTCCGGAACATGGGTGGCTGAAAATGAAAGATGTCTTGGTCGTCTGGAGTTCGCAGACGGAATCAGAGAGAGTGCTTCTGATATGCTCGAGGCAGTTAGAACCATCGGCATTTCAACACAGGTGGTCCTGACGGGAGATGCTTCGATAGAAGCAGAACGAGTCTCCGCCGAACTTGGAATACCACACGTAATAGCGGGGGCTTTGCCGGAAGAAAAATGGCAACTGGTGCAATCGCTGAAGCAGACTGGTCATACAGTCTGTGTGGTTGGGGATGGAATCAACGATGCATTGGCATTGCAAGAAGCCGATGTTGGTATCGCTATTGGAGCCTCGATCAATCAAGCGGCGATGGGTGGTTCGGATGTTGCCCTTGTATCCGATGATTTGATGGCGATTCCAGAACTCATACGGCTGTCGGATGCCGTTCACCGCAAGATTGTACAGAATGTGTGGATTGGTTTTGGGGTTGCGATGGTTCTCTTTGGAGTGGTTTCACAAGGGCAGGTGACGGCGCTCCAAGCCGCGATTGTACACAATGTGGGTGCACTGTTGGTGATCGTGAACTCTTCGTTGTTGTGGCGACGGTAAATCGTTTCGACCTGTTCGACTTTTGAGATACACATTTGGAACTCCAGCAAAACTCAATTACACTGGACACAAAGACAATAGACTGGAGAGACCTATGACATCAATCGTAACCCTTTTAAGCATCTGGGGATGTAGCAATGAAATGGTGATGGCGACCCAAGATCGAGCCTTGTCAGACAGTGGATACTATTACGGCGAAGATAGCGAAGCCGATATGGGAGACTATGACGGCGGATCTTCAGAAGAGGAACCTTCGAACGACGATGGACTTGGTTCAGAGACTGAACAGGCCGGTCCGATGCTCGCTCCGGCTACCACCAATGCCTATGTCTTTGTGGCGAACCCAGACCGCAATACAGTGACTCGAATAGAGGTCGCAACATTGAACGTGATGACGACAGAAGTCGGTGTGAATCCCGTCCTCGTAGAAACCAGCTCCGATTATCGTGTGGCGGTGACCTTCAACCAAGGGTCCAACTCCTTATCGGTGATCGACTCTGCCACGTTGTCCGTTCAAGATGTAGAAGTTCGAGGGAACTTGAACAACATGAAACTCTCTCCCGATGGAAACTGGGTGGTTTGCTATCATGACTTGAATGGTGAGAATGGCGGTCAAGGAACCGGCGGAGCGATTTCCTACAACGCGATCTCGATTGTGAATCTGGAAACCTTGGAACACACAGAAGCGATGGCGGGGGCTTTCCCGAAGGACGTTCAGTTTAGCGGGGATTCCAGTTTGGGTGTGGTGATCAGTGATGATTACCTCTCGACGATTGACTTTACCCAAACGCCACCGACACTGAGTCGCATTCCAATAGCTGATGACTTGGTCAATCCACCCCTTGCCGAAGAAGTGTTGCTCGATCCAGAAGGGCGTTATGCCATCGTTCGTCAATATGGTGTAGACCAGCTGGTCCTCGTGGATTTACAGACCAGTGGCGATCCGATTTCGATGCTCGACGTGGGTGCCAATCCGACCGATATGGATGTTTCCCCGGACGGTACACAAGCGATGGTGGTGGCTCGAGTTGCCAAAGAACTTTGGATTTACGACTTGCAAGATCCAACGCTAGCGCCTGAAGTACTGGCGTTGCCCGAAGAAGATGTGTTTGGAGGGTTGCTCTTGAGTGAAGATGGACAGCAGGGGGTTTTATACTCTACAGTGTCCGGTCAGTCTCGCATCGGAGTCTGGAGACGAAACGATGACAGTATCGTGGTTCGTGGTACGACCAAGCCTGTGTCAGGAGTGGAAATGAGTCCAGATTCTGAAACGGCAGTGTTGTTCCACCCACGTGAAAATGGAGATGTCGATAGCTCGTCATACTTCTACAATCGATACGGGATATCTCTCATGGCCATGAGTGATCTGTTTACTTCGTCTTATCAACTGACTGCGGAAGTCGACTCCTTTTCATCCACTGAAGATGGTCGCTATGGGCTCTACACGATGAAAGATCGTCCCTATGTGGAAGTGCTGGATTATCAAACTTTTGTACCGGATGAGATTGAACTGCCAAGTCTCCCAGTCCATCTGGGCTCACTGCCGGACACCAATACCGTGTTTATTTCTCAAGAGCACAACTTGGGTCGAATTTCCTTCTTTACTCCAGAATTGGGTGGATTGCAGACGATTACCGGTTTTGAACTGAACGCGGTCGTAGAGTAAGTGAATCCTAGATTGGTACTACTCTTCTGATCCACAGAGACCGTCAAAGCGCCATTCGTTGTTGCTTTCATCGCATTCATCTATTCTTCCAACGCCCGTTCCGTCATCGTCAACAGAGATGATGAGGTTACCTTCGGGAATCTCTGTCATGTCCAGATCAAACACGAAGCCTTCAGAAGTGTATCCAGTACGAACTGGGTATTGAGCAGGGTAGGCACCCAGCAACTGACGTGTCCCTTCGACCTCTGTATACAAGGCAAAATCGATACCAGACACCGCATCGGCCAATCCTTGATTGCCTACGGACAGAACGACTTTCACTGTACCGCGGTCACATTCAATCTCACAGATGTCGACTTCGAGCGGTATGGCATCGACAAGGAGTGCACCTTGTCCATTGTTCTCTCGTAAGTCATTGCTTCGGTAGCTATTGTATTCAGGCCAATTGGCTACCGTAGGGCTTGGTATACTCAAGTCATCATTGATATTGGTGATGTTGTATCCATGTTGATTCCAAACTTGACGAGTGGGTGCCCATCCTTCAAGTGCAGATACCACATAGACCCCTTGATCATGGTGGACGACGATTTCGGCTTCGTTGTCTCCATCTACGTCGACGACTACAGGGTATTCGTTGGCTGTACCGGAGGTGTGATACGGTTCGCGCATTACGAATCCACCGTTGTGTCCTGAAATGATCCATAGATTGGCTTCATCCCCATAGACGACTTCTGCATAGCCATCTTCCTCAAAGTCAAAGACAGATGATCCAGTGCAGTTGGACGAGACATCTGTGGCGGGACTGGTCCATTTTAAGGTTCCATCTGCTTCATAGACGGAGTATACGTTCTTAGATGGGAAGCCAATCTCAGGAACACCATCACCGTCGTAATCTGCAATCGTTGGTGGTCCACCACGACCGCCGTCTTCATTTGGCCAAGCGTTGATCATCGTACAGTTTCGATCGTATACGACGACATTCGAATGGCCAGTTACGACGATTTCGCCATATCCATCCATGTTGAGATCGGCGACGGCTGTAAACCCATCGGTGTCTCCCGTAAGGCAGCGCAGAGTACCGTCGTACTCTTGGATGTGTCGACCGGAGACGAATTCCATTAGCCCATCGCCATCCAAATCTGACACCACTGAGATACCACCGGTCCAATATATTTGACTGCGAGACATCCCTCTGAGAGGTGTATCTTCAAAGATGGTCAACATTTGTAGGTCATTTCCCTGAAAGGTCCTCTTTTCGACGACGATATCGGGTTGACCATCTGAGTCCACATCCGCAATCGCAGGAGAATGTGCATAGCACTGAATTTTATCGGTGGTGTTTAGTTGTTCCAATTCGCCGTTGGTATTCAGTACAGCGACCACACACTCTGTGACGCCGTCATGTCCAATGCCGAAAAACCAATCTGTGATGCCAGATATTTCGGGATCGATAAACGGTGCCAAGGCAACGACAATCTCCGGATCTCCGTCCAAATCAACATCTCCGAGTGCAGGGGTCCCCGCGGCGATTGGTTCATACCACTCTCCTTGCCACTCCCATTTCTGTTTGGTCCAGTGTACAGTGGTACCATCACCTGAGATGAGTCGTATGATCGTTAGAGGCCCGTCGGTGTTTGGAGAGCCCAAATACGATAGATTGCCCATAACTGAAACGATATCAGGCGTATCATTGCCATCGACAACGCCATCACCATTGTCATCTGTGAGTTGACCAACGACCGGAGCCGTTACAGATTCTCGAAGGGAAGGGTATTCGGCAAAATCACTCATGCTCCATTCAATAATTGGGGTGAACTGATTGACGGGAGGCTCGATTTTACACTCTTCATCAATCGAGAGTTGAATCGCTGAGTAAATCCGATTGGGACAATCTTCCACGACCTCTGGTTGTTCTGCCTCGCCAATTTCCTCCGGAGGTTGGCTGGTATCTTCGGCAGGAGGAGTGTATTTGTCGATTCCGGTGAGGTTGGTTTCTTGGCAACCCGAGAGTATCAATAGAGTAGTCAATAAACGTTTCATCAGCGTGTCCGTCCATAGAAGAGCCACATGTTGTCATAGAAGTCGGGGTCGATCGTAGAATCATCGCCTCGAATCAAGAAATCATCCAAGCCATCCCCATTGACGTCCCCAATTCCACTTTGAAATCTCCGATTGTCATCCGGTCTACAATACCCTGCGATTCTTGCACCAGTGGGATCATTGTCAATCCTGACTGTACCGTCATTTACAGGTCGTATGCCCTCAAACTCTTCACCAAACCACAAGAAGGCTGAGCCCTTTGCCGGTTGATCTGGATCGGGTTTGTATCCGTGTGCTCCAATTAGCAAATCATCTGCAC
The DNA here is from genome assembly GCA_937911635.1 of uncultured Pseudomonadota bacterium. Lineage (GTDB taxonomy): Bacteria > Myxococcota_A > UBA796 > UBA796 > UBA796 > CAJWHX01. The sequence goes on from CALDQI010000332.1 coordinate 5,804, forward strand.
CATCGCCATTGACATCTCCAACCGATACGGGGCAGTCCGCATCCATCTCCGGCTGAAAACCGATCAGGATTGTCCGTCTAATATCGATGATGTCAGTCACACCAGAATCTAGAGGCCCCCAAACAATATGGGTGCGTCCGGCTTGTTGCTGATGCATGTAGCTGTCCTCAGCGGAAAAGGCCAAGTCATCATATCCATCGCCATTGTAATCTCCTCTTCCTGCAAACTGATTGGCGATTCGTCGATAGAATACGTTGCTGACAATCGTGGAACTGGGGTAGGCACTCCGATCTGTATACAGTGATACGGACCCTCCCCTTGTTGAGGTGGCTTGACCAAATGGATCGAGCGTTTCGATAGAGGATGACAACAGCACAAAGTCTGTAATGCCATCGCCATTGGTGTCACCAGCCGATTCAGCTTGCTCACCAAAAAAATGGTTTTGTTCGAAGCCGGTCACATCTTGCGTGGTCTCCCACATTTGGGTTTGATTATCGAATTCTAAAATCTTAAAACCACCGGCATCGGTGTATCCAGATGTACTGGCACGATTGGGGTTTCCAATCAACAGTTCAGCCGCTGGATGAGAATCTGTTTGTAGAGAATTCAAAGATACTCTGTACGTCCAGGTTGAGGTTACGGGCCCGATGTCAAGAGTGCCGATATGGTCAGCTTCGTTGAGCGTATAAGATGGAGCCAATGGAGCAAAAAATGTTGCGATTTCCCATTGGTCACTATCGGTTACCTGAACGACGATGAGATCATCCAGACCGTCCAGATTGACATCCATAATCTCTATGGGCATGACTCCGATATCTTTTTTAAGACTTTCGTCACTAAATAAGGATGTCTCTATACCTGTAATGGTAACATCGGTATCCGTATTGAGTGCATGACGGCTGCTATGTTGTGCACCCGTTTGAAGAAAGACATACGGTGTGTCGTCTCCGTTGACTCTTTTCGTTGACAGTGCAAAATCTGACAGCCCATCTCCGTCTACATCTCCGTACTCTATGTCGATTGGTCGGCGTTGGTTCCGCCAATCTCCTTGACTGCCAGACTGATTGGTCTCATAAGACAGATCGGCTTCTCCCATACGGAGAATCACTTCACCATCACAATTCAGGTCTGAGAACCCTTCATCTTCCTGTTCACTGGCAGGGGATAGGTCAGGATTGTTGTCATCGCAATCATCTGAGGCTTCATAAAAGTACACCTCATTGGGTTCGCACAGACAGGCAGATGTTCCTGGAAAGCCATCTCCATCCAAATCTCCGAAGTAGTGAATGCAATCAGCGGAGTCTTCCACATTGATCTCTCCATCGCAATTATCATCGACATTGGTGAGGCACGACTCTATTTGTGTGGGGTTGACGAGAGGGTCATTGTCATTGCAATCTCCGGCTTCTGAAATGTAGTCAGCTGGAGGTACACAGGCGTTTTTGCCGAGATCTGGATTGCCGAACCCATCGCCGTCATAATCCGGGTACCATGTATAGGCATCTGTTGCTGTGATCTCGTCGACTTCTCCATCACAATCATTGTCGATCCCATCGCACAGCTCCTCTGCACCAGGATTCACAAACTCATTGGACTCATTGCAGTCCCATTTGTTGGGTGCATAGCCTTCTGGTTGTTCACACGCCACGGTTGTGAGTCCATCATCTCCATATCCATCGCGGTCGAGATCGGCATACCAAGTCCGGGCACCCGAAGCACTGCCGTCGTCGATGAGACCATCACAGTTGTTGTCTATACCGTCGCATATCTCAAGGGCGTACGGATGAATATCCGGATTGTTATCGTCGCAGTCGTTGCTGGATTCATCGAAGTTGTCGCCATCGTTGTCATAAGGACCACAGGCGATCAGTTGTGTCATGAAACAGACGGTGGTGAATGAGATTCTCATTTGTTCTCCTCATATGGTGTGGTCAGCTGTTCTCTTTCAATGTTCCGTAGATCTAGTAGAACAAAGTCAATTTGACCAATGCCTCCGAACAATAGGAGTGAAAGGACCGTAACCATTGATATTTTCACAATTTAAACAATTATAAAAATTCTATGTTGTTCCTCCAACAAAGTCAACCCGAGAATTTTGCATGATTGGTTTATAGTGTGGCTTCAGATGGCCTTTACTCCATACTCATGCCTGTATCTTCCATATCCTCTTCCATAGCCATACAGTGTCCCATCTCGGCGTGGCACATTAGTCCTTCTGCAGCACAGTCCTCAACGTCCACACAGTTCTCACCGTTGCCATCACACTCTTGCAGTACTTCTGCCTCTGTACATGTATAGGTGATCGTTTCACCACAGCCGATGAGTAGGCTTAGCATTATAGTAATCATTGTGCTCTCCTTTCAAGATGACTGTATACCTTTCAAACGCGTTTGGTCAGAGTTTGATTAAAACTCAGCGTGCTTTGGTGTTCGTGGGAACGAGATGACATCGCGAATATTAGATAAACCAGTGACATACATCACCAGTCTCTCGAAACCGAGGCCAAATCCAGCATGCGGTACGGTTCCAAACTCACGAAGATTCAAGTACCACCAGTAGTCCTTTTCATCCAGGACGTGATGTCCAATGCGCTCTTTCAGAACATCCAAACGGTCTTCACGTTGAGAACCACCGATGAGCTCACCTATGCGTGGCACCAATACATCCATTGCACGAACGGTTTTGCCATCGTCATTCAAGTACATGTAGAAGGATTTGAATGATGCAGGGTAGTCGGTCACGATGGTGGGAGCCTTGAACAGTTCTTCTGAGAGATAGCGTTCATGCTCCGTTTGCAAAGCGTCGCCCCAGTTCGTTGGATGGTCAAACTTCTTGCCCGATTTGTTCAACAGATCAATCGCTTCAGTATAGGTGACGCGCTGGAATGGAGTATTGACAACCTGTTCCAAAGTTTGAAGCAAAGACACTTTACTGCCGTCAAAGAATGGGGAGGAGAATTTTTTGTTGGTGATGATTTGCTCACAGAACTCCAAGTCTTCTTGGCAATTGTCCATGACGTCTTTGATGACGCCTTGAAGAAATGCTTCAGCCAAGTCGGCATCAGCATTTAAATCTGCAAAAGCCAGCTCTGGTTCGATCATCCAAAACTCAGAGGCGTGTCGACTGGTGTTTGAGTTCTCAGCGCGGAAGGTGGGTCCAAAGGTGTACACACGAGATAGACCACAGGCCAAGTTTTCTGCAGAGAGCTGACCGGATACTGTCAGAAAGGTCTTCTTACCAAAGAAGTCTTGAGAAAAATCGATGGGTGCATCGGCTTTGTTGCCCAACCTGGGTGGATTTTCTAAGTCCAACGTCGTCACCTGGAACATCTCTCCGGCACCTTCACAGTCACTGGCGGTAATGATGGGGGTATGGACGTAATGGAAGTTGTGATCTCTAAAGAACTTGTGCACCGCTTGTGCGCAGGCGCCGCGAACTCGTGTTGACATTCCCATGACCTTTGTACGGGAACGAATGTGGGCATTGGCTCGCAGAAATTCAGGTCCTTGTCGTTTCTTTTGAAGGGGGTAGGATTCTGGAACTGTACCGATAATCTCAAGTTCGTCAGCATGCACTTCAATGCGTTGTTTGGCACCCTGACTGGCAACGATACGTCCAACAATTCGAATGGAGGCACCTGTTCCAGCCAGCACGATGTTTTCATCGTAGTTTGGAATGGTATTGTCGACAATGATTTGAAGACCATTCAGTACAGAACCATCGTTCAATTCAATGAAAGAAAAGGTTTTCTGTGTGCGCTTTGTTACCACCCAACCCATTACTTCAGTAGAGGTTCCGATCTCACCAGAGGCTAAGATGTCTCGAACTTGAGGTCTGTTGAACATGCCATCTCCTATCAAACGATGTCAAAAGATGTCCCCACCTTAACTCGGTGGCATCAAAACTTCCAGTGTTCTTCGTGTGCTATTTCTTGGTCTTCTTGGTCTTTCCAGTCGATTTAGTCTTGGGTTTGTTTTTGGCTTCCGAGACATCGATGGACCCACTCAACTTGACAGAGGACCCACTTGCAGACCAATCTTCGAGTTTTAATTTCCATTTCAATCCACTCATGTTTGTACTTTTGTGGTTTGGTAAACTTTGAGACAGCTGATCTGAAATTCCGTCCAAAATGAAACTCTCGGCGATCAATGCAAGTGGATCAGCCAATCCAGCACGCGGACTTTTGTCTCCTTCCTCTACAGAGTTTCCTTTGAGTTTTAATTTGTGCTCCTTTTGTTCGATGGTCCCAGTGGCGGTATACTCCCTCCACCACAGTCCTCGACCTTCAATTTTCCAGAGTCGAAGTGCGAGTTCAAATGCATCTTCCTGTATTTTGAGTCCAACGGGATCGACCGCAACACCATAGCCTACGACCCCCATAGAGAAGGCTTTTTGTTGTGTCCATCCGAGTAACGTTTCTTGATGGACCCAGAGTTCCCAATCTTCTTCCAGAGCCAGCGGAGGAACTTTGGTATTCATAGAGTGCTCAATATTGGAACGGATCTCTACATTTTGACTGAGAGGGGTACTGTTTAAACGAATTCCGCGTACGGGTAAATTGATAGCCCCCATTTGAATAGGGGGAAGATCGCTGAGTTGTTTTCCCATCCATTCCTCAATCCATGGACTTAGATCTACAGACTTAAGTGGATTTATCGATATATCGGACAGTTGGGCTTTTAAAGAGTCTAGTTTGGTGATGTGTAGGCTGAGCTGTCCGTTGTCATTGTCCACTTTGGCGTTGGTTTTGAGGCGCAGTTTGACCGATTCTTCTCCAGTCTTCTTCCCCAATTTCCATTTAATGGGACCTTCGAGTACGGCGAATACCTGTACCTCTTCTTTGCTTGGTGCATCTGAAATAACCAGACGTTTTACACTGAGTTTCGGAGTCAGTTTCGCCTTGAACCCCAAGAACTCTTTCGTTGAACTAGGGACGTCTTGGAGGGTGTTGTCTAAAACATGCGAGGCAAGTTCTGAAATTCGTGTGTAGTCC
>CALDQI010000333.1:0-7214 GCA_937911635.1 uncultured Pseudomonadota bacterium
TTGGTTTTTTTATACATAATATCTAAAATTGTTTTTTGAAAAGAAGCAGCAATATCAAACTTATCTTGTTCATTTTTAATATTTTTACTTACTTTCAATATTGCAGTTTTTAATCCAGCAAAAGATAAGTTACATCCACCCTTATTAAATATTGGTTTAGGTAATTGATATTTATTTGGATCTCCTTTTTCAGCTAAAATCTCAATTTGTGGACCTCCAGGAAATTCTATTCCTAATAATTTAGCAGTTTTATCAAATGCTTCACCAAGAGCATCATCAATTGTAGTTCCTAATCTTTTATAAACTCCTATTCCTTCAACAGATAAATATTGAGAATGACCACCTGAAATTAATAATAGTAAATAGGGATAATCTAATCTCGAATTTAATTTAGGACTCACAGCATGACCCTCTAAGTGATTAACAGCAATAAAAGGAATACTCATTGCTGATGCGAATGATTTTCCAAAACTAAGTCCAACAGACAAACAAACGATTAATCCAGGTCCAGCTGTAGAAGCCACAGCATCAATTTGCTCTGCTTTCAAACCACTTTTATCTATTGCTTTTTGGACAATCCAATCAATCTTTTCTATGTGGGCTCTAGCAGCAAGTTCTGGCACAACACCCCCAAATGCTTTGTGTACTTCGACTTGGCTAGATACAATGTTTGATAAAATTACTGGTATTCCTTGCTCATTTTCAGTTATAATTGATGCTGCTGTTTCATCACAGCTAGTTTCAATCCCAAGAATTATTAGCTTTTTGCTCATTCAAATAGGTTCTATTAATAGTACAATCTCATTACAAGTATGAAAAAAGAAAAAATTACAATTGGCTCTAGAAATAGCAAATTAGCATTTATTTATGCTCAAAATGTAAAAAATAAAATTATAGAGACTTCTGGCTTACATAAAGATCAGATAGTAATTAAAGGAATAGTTACAAAAGGAGATCAGGTAGAAGACAAAAGACTTTCTGAAGTAGGAGGAAAAGGATTATTTTCAAAAAATATTGAGAAAGAATTAATGGAAGGTAGCATCGATATAGCAGTCCATGCTCTTAAAGATATGCCAGTTATTGAGACCAAAGGATTACAAACAAATTGTTTTTTAAAACGTAATGATCCAAGGGAGATTTTGATTAGTAAAGAGGGAAATAAACTTAAAGATTTGAAACCAAAATCTGTTATCGGAACATCATCTTACAGAAGAGAGTTTCAAATTAAAAAAATGAGAAATGATATTTTTTATAAATTAATTAGAGGAAATGTTGATACTCGAATAAAGAAACTTAAAGATGGTTTATATGATGCAATAATTCTTGCATCTGCAGGCTTAAAATCACTAAATCTAGATAAAGAAATAACACAAATATTCTTAGTCACTCTTATTGGGGTAACAATTATATTCTTTGCTGTAACAGGTGTTCTTTATGCCGGGCTCTCGATTTTGGGAACCATGAACACTGGTTTTGATATTGTGATGAAATCTGTACGCGATGCAACTGAAGAGACCATCCGTCAGTTGAAAGAAAATTTTCAAGAGCGTGCCTTTTGGGTGTACATGGGAATGCTCGCCATCTTGATTTTCGTTCGGTTGACCTTCTACATCTTCCATTTGATGTTCCCTACCTACGCCATTCGCGTATTTGGTGCAGATTTTCCAGTCGCAAGTATTTTCGGAACGTTGAACCCTGTGATGATCATTTTCTTGGTGCCACTCATCTCTGTATTGACGGTAACTGTTCGATCTTACACCATGCTTCTCTGGGGCACGGGACTCTCTGCGGCTTCTGTGTTCTTGTGCTTTATCCCTGAGAGCATTTCGATGTCGATTGCAGATACTTGGTTTGGAACGTGGGTATTTGATTATTGGCTTGAGGCTCCGGTTGGAAATCAAGATCCATTTGTGATTTCTTTGGTCATCTTCATTATGGTGTTTACGGTTGGTGAGGCGATTTGGTCACCTCGTTTGATGCAGTTCTCTGCAGAGATTGCTCCGAGGGGTAAAGAGGGTGCCTATATTGCCCTTGCGATGCTTCCATACTTCTTGGGTAAAGCTGGTGCCGGTGTCCTTTCAGAACAGATGAATGCACGGTACTTTACCGATTATCAAGTCCTGTACCCGAATCATGATGTGGCGTGGTTGTGGATTGGTGGTATGGCAGCGATATCTCCGATTGGATTGATCATCTTCCGCGGTGTGTTTGCCAAACGTGAAGAGGAAGCCATTGAAGAAGCAAAGCAATTTGCCGAAGAACAAAAGAGGTTGGCTGAAGAAGCGGAAAATGCTGAAGAAGCATCCCCATCAGAGGCATAATTGATGTCTTTTACCCATCAAACCAAGCCGGCTATGATTCAGCTTGGTCAATATAGGGTATGGTGTATCCGTGCCTTTTGTTGGAGTGGTCAATCTCGATGAGATTGACAGATCGTCTAGAAGAGATTGTTAAATACGTACCACCTTGCGTACGTGTGGTTGATGTTGGAACGGATCATGCGCTGATTCCCATCGCGCTATTGGATCGAAACATTGCTCAGTATGGTGTGGGGATTGATAAGAGTTTATTTCCACTTGGGCAGGCGAGAGTCAATCGTCACAATGCACAGGTGACAGACCGATTGCGATTGGTGTGTGCAGATGGACTCGCCATCGAAGACTTAAACGATAAAGATGTGGTCGTCATGGCAGGAATGGGTGGGAAAACAATACAAACCGTACTTCAAAATTCCTCTTGGAAAGCAACGTTGATCCTACAACCGAATCGAGATCTGCCTTCACTGAGACGATGGCTCACAGGAAATGGATGGTACAGTGATGTTGAAAGCATACTCTTTGAACGAGGACAGTATTTTTGGACCAGTCGGTGGCACAGAGGTCAGAGGACGGTATCTCCAATTGAGATTGAGTTTGGTGTTCAAACACACATTGTATCGACCTCCTACTTTACAGAGTGGTTTGGCAAAGAGTACAATCGGTTGAAGAATTTGCCGCCGCAAGCTATCGACCGACAAAAGCTGCCTATGTATGAGGAAATGATCAATCGACTATCCGATCTCAAAAACTTCGGTTAACAATAGAGTATACGTCAATATTAATCGTGGATGGGGTTTCATGTTTGCACTCTCAGATTTTTTGGTCTCATTATGGAGACGCTGGCAAGATACCATACACAGTATCAATGAAGTGGTCGCGACTGTTTTGATGACCCTGACCTATGCCTTTGCGGTTACACCAGTTTCGCTCATCTTTAAAATGGTGAATTCAGACCCCATCGATCGAGGGTTTGGTGATCCGCAAGCGACGTCTTACTGGAAACCTGTAGAACTGGATGCGGATGCGAATGATATCCGGCGAGTTCAGAAACAATACTAGTTCCATCATCAACTAGACAGCCAAATAGTTACCGCTTTCCAATAGAACAATTCGGTTGAATCGGTTAACAAGTGTGGAGTTTATTTTGCACTCTTTTGGATGCATGTAAGGAGCACATATGGCACAACAATATATCTATCAAATGGAACGACTGACCAAGCGATTGGACGATGGGCGAGAGTTGTTCTCCGAGTTTTGGTTGTCATTTTATCCTGGCGCGAAGATTGGAATTATTGGAGCCAATGGGGCGGGTAAGTCGACGATTTTACGCATTATGGCTGGTGTAGATAAAGAGTATGAAGGCCGAACGTGGATCGATCCAGAAGCGAAGGTTGGCTATTTACAGCAAGAGCCCGAATTGGATCCCAATTTAAACGTTCGTCAGAATGTCGAGATGGGACTTGCGAATTTACGAAATCTTCTGACAGAATATGATCAGATCAACGAAGAGTTTGAAACCATTGATTACGAAGATATGGATGCGATGGACAAGCTGCTTGAGCGTCAGGCTGCCGTACAAGATGCAATTGATGCTGCTGATGCGTGGGAATTGGATCGACGTGTCGATATCGCGATGGATGCCCTTCGAGTTCCCGATGGCAATTCCAGCATCGAACATTTAAGTGGTGGTGAAAAACGTCGTGTCGCTCTTTGCGCACTGCTTCTGTCTAAGCCAGAGTTGCTTCTTCTTGATGAGCCGACCAACCATTTGGATGCCGAATCCGTCGCTTGGCTAGAACGCCACTTAGATGACTATGCAGGAACGGTTGTGTTTGTTACCCACGATCGCTATTTCTTAGACAATGTTGCCAAGTGGATCTTGGAAATTGACAATGGGAAAGGGATTCCTTGGGAAGGGAACTACTCATCTTGGCTCGAGCAAAAGCAGAAGAGGCTTCACAAGCAAAACAAAGCGCGTGGTAAGCAACGTACACTGGCAAAAGAACTTGAGTGGATCCAGATGGGAACAAAAAAGCGTTCTCTTCGAAACAAAGCCCGCATCAAACAGTACGAGAATCTGTTGATGGATATTGAGGCAGGGAAGATCGCCGAACGGAAATTGGACATTGCCATTCCAAGTGGACCAAGACTCGGGGAGACAGTTGTTCGTGCTCGTGGACTCTGTAAAGGTTTTGGCGAGCGTTGGTTGATTCGCGATTTGGATTTTGATCTGCCTAGAGGTGGAATTGTCGGGATTGTCGGAGCCAATGGGGCTGGTAAAACAACGTTGTTCAAGATGATCTCTGGAGAAGAAACGCCTGATCAAGGAGAGTTGACGGTTGGGCAAACAGTTCAGCTGTCTTATGTGTCACAGGGTAGAGATGAGTTAGAGGCAGATAAGTCTGTTTGGCAAAATATCACTGGGGGACATGAACTCATTAAGGTTGGATCTCAAGAGATCAATTCTCGCGCTTATGTAGCGGCATTTGGATTTAGAGGATCCAAACAAAATCAAAAGGTTGGTGTCATGAGTGGAGGGGAGCGAAATCGAGTGCATCTTGCTCGCATGCTTCAAAGTGGTGGGAACCTCATTTTGCTCGATGAACCGACCAATGACTTGGACGTAGAAACATTGAGAACGTTAGAAGAAGCCCTTGAAGGCTTTGGTGGCTGCGTTATTGCCATCAGCCACGATCGTTGGTTCTTGAATCGTGTAGCGACCCACATTATGGCTTTTGAGGGTGATTCCAATGTCGTGTGGTTTGAAGGGACATACGATGAGTATGAAGCAGATCGAAAACGTCGACATGGTGAGGATGCCAACACACCCAAACGCATCAAATATAAACCACTGGCACGATAGTTCACACTCTTGTTGCTATCTAAATTGATAGATTCTGGATAATTGAAAAGGGAAACCAAATTAACCAATCTGCAGGAAAGAGCCATGAGTGCAACAATCTTATTGGTAGAAGATGAAGACGATCTCGCGAGCATTGTTCGGTATCACCTTACAAAGGAAGGATATACTGTTATTCATGCTCCAACTGGAACCGACGCTCTTCAGGTATTGAATTCCCAATCGATCTCCTTGGTTCTTTTAGATTTGATGCTTCCAGACATGTCAGGCGTTGATATATGCCGAACAATTCGAAGCAATGGAGTCTTGCAGAACCTACCTGTGATCATGGTCACTGCCAAGGGTGAAGAGATTGATCGTGTGGTGGGTTTCGAAGTAGGAGCGGATGATTATGTTGTGAAGCCCTTTTCCAGTCGAGAGTTGATTTTGCGAATCAAAGCGCTTCTGCGTAGACAGTCTGGGGTCGAAGCGAATGCCTTACAAGTATTGAAATTCTCAATATTTAAGGTAGATAGAGCAGCCCACAGAGTTTGGATCGCAAACGAAGAAATTCAGCTCACGGCATTGGAGTTTAAGTTATTGGCAGTGCTCTTGCACCGTAAGGGACTGGTTCAAACTCGAGAAAAACTCTTAGAAGATGTATGGGAAATGGATCCAAATATGAATACACGCACGGTGGATAAACACGTTCAGCGTCTACGTCAAAAGATTAAGACGGGTGCTGATTATATCGAGACAATCCGTGGTGTAGGATACCGTTTCAAACACGATGTTAAGCCATAAAAGACATTGGGTACTGTTTGGAGTAGGATTGTGTGTACACACGCTCCTCGTTGGACAGTTGGATTGGTATTGGGACTGGATTTCAGCCAGTGTGTTACTGTTCTTCGTTGCGTTTGGTTTTAAACAGACTGTTTTGTCTGGACCCAGTACGATTCGAGAAGAAACCATCGGGCAGATTATTGATAGCCTACCGGAATCATTGAGTGTAGGGACTCAGAGTCCAAGTGAGGTACTCCAAAGAGTGCTTCAGGTTTGGGAAGAGTTTGAAACCATGACGCTCATTCTGGACCGTATTTTGGAGGGGGTAATCCTTGTGTCTGCAAGTGGCGAAGTTCTATTGGTCAATCAGCGAGCGTCTGACTTGATAGAAGTGCAACCGCATCAAGATATCGCTTTGCTGGATTTACCCAAACGAGGTCAGAAACTCATTCGCGAAACATTGGCTGGAACAGAAGGAGAGATGAGCTGGTTTAATGGCCACAAACCCAAGCGGCAGTATATAGAACTGGTTGGCTTACCAATTGACAACGGGGGAGCAATCTTCGTGGTTCGTGACATCACCAAAATTCGAAATTTAGAGAGAGTACGCCGAGATTTCATTGCAAATATCTCTCATGAGTTACGCACTCCAATCACGACGATATTGATGAGTGTTGAGGCTTTAATGGATGATCAAGAGGACAATCCGTTTGTACAATCCATCCATCGAAACTCCGATAGGCTAAGCTTATTGGTCAATGGATTGTTGGATTTATCGAGAATAGAAGCAGGAGAAATGGAACTGACGTTGCAAAGACTGCAATTGCAGCCGATCATTGAGCGTGTGTGCGGAGCCTTAGACTCCCGAGCAAATGGCAAACAGCAGAAGTTGCAGATTGAGATAGAAGAACCGGCGATAGCCGTCGTAGATGCACAGGCGATAGAGCAAATACTGACCAACTTAGTGACCAACGCAATCAAGTATTCTCCAAAGGAATCGACCATTACGATCCGAGTATATCAATTGACTGATCAAGAGCAGTTGATGCTGGAAGTTGAAGACAATGGTCAAGGCGTCTCCGTTAAACATCAACGCAGATTGTTTGAACGATTTTATCGGGTGGATAAAGGTCGCAGTCGCGATGAAGGTGGTACAGGGTTGGGGCTTGCCATTGTAAAACATCTAGTGGAGGCGATGGGTGGTCAAGTTGGATTTAGAGATGCCGATCCACATGGCAGTATTTTTTGGGTTCGTCTGAATGTTGTATTTGACT
>CALDQI010000334.1:0-1920 GCA_937911635.1 uncultured Pseudomonadota bacterium
CTATCACCTGTATTGCGACAGCTGTAGACGGGGAGGGTGAAACGGGTTCCAACAGCGACTTCGCAACAATTCAAAATCGTCCACCGGTTGTGTCCGCCAACATCAGTGCCAATGGTTCCAACAACAACGGTCTATTGACCTGTATCGAGAGTTCGAGTGACCCGGATGGTGAGTCCCCGACATCTACCTATGAATGGTTCAACTCGATGGGCTCGATAAGTACAGTCAATCCACTTCAGTTAGATCCTTCAATGGGAGTCTATGGCGATACCATTGAATGTGTCGTGACGGTTGAAGATGGGTTTGGTGGCACCGCTACGGCAGCTGCCACCCACATAATTGAGAATTCTGTGCCCGTTGTGGATTCAGTCATTTTGTCTCCCAATACGATTGATGCGGGTACGGGTTCTGTAACTTGTAATGAAACGACATCCGATGCTGACGGTGATGCTGTTTCTGTAGGGTACGAGTGGTTGATAAACGGGGTGTTACAGAGTGCTTCAGGCAACAGTTTTACTGCCTCATGGGAAGTGAACACACAAGTTGGTTGTAGAGTCACACCCAGTGATGGAACGGACGTTGGTACACCTGTTGAGGTATTTGCAACGGTTCAGAACACTCCTCCAGTCGTATCGAACGTGTCGTTGTCACCCAATGGAATCTTTACCAATGACCTGCTCACAGCAACCGCTGTCATTTCTGATGTAGATACGGTTCAAGCCAACACTCTCAGTCTGACGTACGATTGGTATGTCGATAATGTGTTGGTTCAAAGTGGGGGACCCAGTTTGGATGGAGCAGTACATTTTGAACGAGATCAGTCTGTTTTTGTCGAGGTGACTCCGTATGATGGCATGACCAACGGCATACCTCTATCTTCAGCATTAATTGTCGTCTCGAATAGTCCACCTATGTTGAACAGTGTGTCATTGACTCCGAACACAGCTGTGATGGGAATGGATGATTTGTATTGTGATGTTGTGGCTTCAGATTTGGATGGAGATGCCATACTCTACACATATGAATGGACAGACTCTACTGGTGTTCAACAAACGACGTCATCGGTGTCTGAGGTGTCCGATATCGTTTTGACAGGTGGTCTAACGGAAGACACCTGGAACTGTGAGGTTACCCCATTCGATGGAACTGACTACGGCGTTTCCATGACGGCTTCTACCGTGGTGGAGAGTGGATGTTCTTCTGCTGAGTTTGATGGTCTTCAAGATGGTATTTTACTGGGGGATTCAGAGAATCTACTGGGGGTGACCAATGACTTCTCTATCAGTGCTTGGATTTGGGTGAACAGCCCAGTGGTAAGCTCTTCTTTACCAATTTTGAGTGCAGAAACCACAAACTCTTCGGGAGTGAACAACAATACTGGATATGCCCTGCGACTTATCAATGGGTCACTGGCTATATTCGTTGGAACTGGAACCACAGGGACGGACTCATATCCAAACCCCAACTGGTATGATGCCGGTACTATTCCTACAGATCGTTGGGTTCACGTGGCTGGAACCCGTCAAGGTACGACCATTCGATTGTTCATGAATGGCGTGATGGTGTTGGAAGAGTTGAACGGTCCCTCGCATAATTTAGATTATGTTGCCGATGGGTATGAACACAATTTGTATTTTATTGGTCACTCTGTTCCGAACGGATTGAACAGCACCACTGAATTTAGTATGGATGGTAAGTTGTCGAACGTAGGGGTCTGGAACCGAGGGTTGTCTTCGAGCGAAGTCCAAGTGCTATCGCAAAATGCCTTTGATTCAACCATTCCAAATCTGATTGGCTATTGGCCTCTGGACGATGGGGGTGGAAGTGTGGCCATCGATCTCACCTCTTCTGGGAATCATGGTACTCTTGAAGGAGACACCGTCTTCGGAGGCAGTTGTCCTACAGAAGATGTCGACGGCG
>CALDQI010000335.1:0-3157 GCA_937911635.1 uncultured Pseudomonadota bacterium
CAGATCCTGCTGGTATTCCGGGAAGGGCTAGCCAGTCGTACTGAAGAGACTGTTTGGATTTGGACTCCTGCATGACGGGGTTAAAAACCCTCTGTGTTGGCATGATCGGAGGAGATTGTCACTGGATAAGTGCGAATGGATAGTGAACAATTACAATACCGCCACCTTCGGGTGGTGGAAATTCCAGCTGGGCCACTTTTCCAGCGATGCAGTCAATAACTTCTCCAGAGTCCAGTGTTGTTCTCTCAGGGTTTGATTCCGCAGAGGAAACTCTCCCGTCCTTGCCGATCACCATCTTGATGACGACCTTTCCAGTGAGGTCAGGCTGATTTGCGACTCCTTCATCGTAGCAGGCCTTGACGTCCGGCAACACTTCTTTAACCTTGGCATCGATGATCGATTTTTCGAGGGATCCCATCACTGGTCCAAGAGGTGGTTTGTCGGTGGTATCTTCTGCTGCCGGCGATTCTGCTGGCGGCGCTTCAGTTACGGCCACTGAAGGTTCTGCGGCAGGTTCAGCTGCGGCTTGAACAGTGGGTTGTTTGGGACCGCAGGCAAATAAGAGCGTATAGAATAGGGTCGAGGACAGTGTAAGCATAAGGTGATCCGTGTGTGATTGTATACTCACTGTATGGAATCGATTTACAGTTTGGGTCAAATGTATGTAAAGTGTCATCAGACGATGGTTTTAGAGTTCCTCTGCTTTGGGTTTGACGCACCGTGTTGTGATCACAGGAAATACCATTCGAAATGGGTAGATAAATTAAAAGGATGACCCGAATCTAGTCGAACAGTTTAAATTTCATTGAGAATCTGCTGGGACTGCAATACCATTTAGATGTCGATCAACTTGGTAGGAGTTTCCATGCGTATTGTAGCCATATCAACCATCTTTCTTTTAGCCTGCGAACAGAAAGAAACCCCAACTATTGAAGAACCAGTCATTCAAGACTCAGATGGAGATGGATACGCAGCAGAAGAAGACTGTGATGACAACAACTCTTTGGTATCTCCAGGTGCAGAAGAACTCTGCGATGGATTTGACAACAATTGCGATGGTCAGATTGACGAAGGTGTTTTGACCAATTTCTATGTGGATTCTGATCAGGATGGATTTGGTAGCCCATCGATCGTTGTGGATGCCTGTGAAGCACCTGACGGGTTTGTCACCAATGGGTCCGACTGCGACGATAACAACCCACTGACATATCCCAGTGCCAACGAAGTTTGCGATGGATTCGACAACAATTGTGATGAACAGATTGATGAAGGGCTGAACAGCATATTTTATACGGACGCAGATGGGGATGGATTTGGGGATCCCAACGCCGAAATCGAAGCCTGTGAAATCCGAGAGGGATTGTCGATCTTGGCTGAAGATTGTGACGATACCGATGCAAGGATAAATCCGATAATTAACGAGACATGTGATTCGATTGACAACAACTGTGACGGTCAGATTGATGAAGGTTTGCTACTGACCTTCTACGAAGATTTGGATTCTGACGGCTATGGAAATGTCAACTCAACGGCGAGTGCGTGTTCGGTACCATCAGGCTACTCTGAGGTTTCGGGAGACTGCGACGATACTGAAATACTGTCCAACCCAGGACAACTGGAGCTGTGCGACACCATTGACAACAACTGTGATGGAATCGTTGATGAAGACACGGCAATCGATGCCATTGAATACTACACCGATGCCGACGGGGATGGGTTTGGAGCCATTGAGACACCTCAAACTGCTTGCAGTGTACCATCGGGCTATTCACCCTTGTCGAATGACTGTGATGATACTGAAGGTACAGCCAATCCCGGAATGGTAGAACTCTGTGATGGAATTGACAACAATTGCGACAATGCCGTGGATGAAAATACGGCCTACGATGCCCTCACTTGGTATTTGGATTCGGATGGGGATGGGTTTGGTGACTCTGCCTCTACAACTCAAGCGTGTGACTTGCCCACTGGATACAGCGCCGACAATACAGACTGTAATGACGGAGAGGTAACGGCGTATATTGGAGCCGAAGAATTGTGTGACAGCATCGACAACAACTGTGATGGCCAGATTGACGAGGGCATTCCAGTGGATGCGCAGACGTGGTATTTGGATGATGATCAAGACGGGTTTGGAGATCCGGGAATGAGTCTACAAGCGTGTGAAGCCCCAAGCGATTATGTGGCAGATCTCACCGACTGTGACGATACCGATGGAACGATATATGTCGGTGCTCCTGAAGTCTGTGACGGACAAGACAATGACTGTGATTCATCCACTCCGTATGATGCGACGTGTATTTTTGACTCTTGCCTAGACATCTTACAAAATGACCCCACCTCTCAAAATGGGGTGTACACCATCGACCCCAACGCCACTGGAGAAGTGGATACTGTCTGTGACATGACACACGATGGGGGAGGGTGGACCTTAGTGATGAACCTGTACGACATGGGTGGATTTTCGGAGAACGATTTTCTGGGTGTATTTGGAGACCCGCTGTTTACAGATCACGACTGGTCGTACTCTGGCAGCAGTGTAAATGCGGGTGTGACCGTCTTAGACGATGTCAATCAAGGAATGATTGCGATGGACTCATTTACTGGTTTGTGGACTGATATTCGAATGGCTTGCAATTCCAATAGTCTTGCCACCACCGAGGAGCACTACGTGCAGATTGATGACTACACGACCACAAATGGCAATTATCAATTGTTAGGGGCAACGGCGAATGGTACGTCGTACACCGTTGATTCCTTGCTGAATTCTTTCCAATTGAGTACTGTATGGCACGATAACGAGACAAACAGTGAAAACAGTGGTCACTATTTGTGTGACGTTACGAACGGTGGTTCAAGTGGAACGTCTCAGTTTGGCTTTTGCTACACTGACTTTTTGAACAACAACAACTCACTTGACCATGGAGATAGCATTGTCTCTATCGGTTTTGGCAATATATTGGGAAATGATGGTTGGAGTAGCGGGTTTACTACGGAATGTGGGGATATGGGAACCACTGCTCTACAAAATGCTGGAACGTTCTGGATTTGGATTCGCTAAT
Source organism: uncultured Pseudomonadota bacterium (assembly GCA_937911635.1). Lineage (GTDB taxonomy): Bacteria > Myxococcota_A > UBA796 > UBA796 > UBA796 > CAJWHX01. The sequence goes on from CALDQI010000335.1 coordinate 3,063, forward strand.
CGATGTTCTCACACGACACATAAACGGCTCAATGGTCTTCATCTGTCTTTGCATAATTTCTGGGATACGAGACATGTAGTATTCACTGGAAGAGA
>CALDQI010000336.1:0-3638 GCA_937911635.1 uncultured Pseudomonadota bacterium
CTATAGGAAATGCATCGGGCATGAATCCAATCCTGCGACGTACTTCATCCGGATGAGACAATACAGAATACCCATCGACAAAGGCATCTCCAAAATCTGGAAGTTCTAAGGTGGAACAAATACGCATAGTAGTCGTTTTCCCTGCTCCATTGGGACCAATGAAACCACAAATACTCCCCTTTGGAAGCGAGAAGGACAAATCGGATACCGCATCGACAGAGGCTCCGGGGTAGCGTTTGGTTAGACCTTTAACAATCAACACATCCGTCATGGCAACACCCCGTACACAATCGTATGCACATCTGAAATGGCACCATCTACCCGATCAAAGTTGCCATTTGTACTCTCTAAACCATCCCATACTATCTTCTCGTTCAACACGAATAGGACTGTATTGTTGGCCATGTTGTTCCAATGGACACTGAGCATCTCGTGCAGCCTCCATGTCTCGGGAAAGAACGCTCGAAATTGGAGTGGGGTTGATGATTTCGTCAATGGCATCGACCCACCAGCCGGTATCTCTGGACTCACCCAGTATTCGCCTGTGCCATCTCGAAAGGTCACTTGACTGAGGGTCACATCCAAATCGTTGAATACAGTGCCATTCTCAACTCGCACCCCTCTACGCTGAGGAAGCTTGTGCCAAGACAACAACGACTGCACCTGTCTCATTTTCGACAGGTCCGTCCAGTTACCACCCTCACTGGACTCTTTCAAGATGGCCACTCTGTCTCTGTTTGTTCGAATCGGCAGCAATCGTGTATGAGCACTCACTGGTTCTGTTTCAAGATCGCTACTATTGACAAAGTACAACCGTTCTTTACGAACCAACACGTCTTCTGATCGTGCGTCCCACACCGCAAACTCTACGCTCTGTCCCCTTGAAGATGTCGTATAAGTCCAATTGACGACCAGCACAATCCCAGTACACACAATCGCGAACAGAGGAGTCCTCCACACCCAATGCAATCTGGACCCTTTCATAGACATGTTGATGGGACCAATCAGCATCGAGAAAATGAACAAGAGCAGACCGATGACTTCTTCAGGAACCAACTCGAACAGTCCGAGTCCTTCAATCAGTTGTTCCAGCCCGTATGAATATCCTTCAAAAAACGGGTGAATGGACTCCGATTCGACCACGACCTCTCCCCGAGACTCTCGAAATCCTGAAAAGAATCCCGTTTGATTACTCCATGGATTCATCAATAGAACAAAAGCCTCTTGAACACTGATGGAAGACTCTACCAATGTCACTCGTCCTCTCCCAACGCGGTACGCTTCAGCACCAGTTGTACCAGAATACTCCATATCTACCAGCTTTTTAAACTGCCGTTGCTGATCGATACTGTACTCGCCTTTCAAGTCTATCCAAGCACTCTGGACTCTCATCAAAGGCAACACCGGCTCCCCTAAGTCAGAGAGATTAAAGCGCTCCTCAATCAATGGTTTCCATGCTGAACGATTTCGAAAATTTGGGGTTCCTACAACGACAAGATGTCCCCCAAAATGAACCCAATCTCGAATGGCTGTTTCTTGCAGGCTGCTCAACGGACGTTCGTTTGCAAACCAAACAACTGTTCGAATCCCCATATAGGCGACCACATCACTCGATATCCAGTTCGTTTCGGAAACGTGAATCAAATCTTCATCCGTACGATGAAGCTCTGCAGATATCATCCACTCTGGAAACCGTTCTCTTGATTGAGAGGAGTCGATAAACAGGGTCTTGGAATGGTCAACGATGCCCGAAAGATTCGTCATCGCACTCACAGATTGAAGTTTTCTGTTTTCCTCGTCATATACGGTGCATTGCAGTTGGTCATAATCCGAGGCCCCTTGAACTGGAATCACGGCCGAGCCAGATATACTAGATTCAACAAGCCACTCGGATTCATACAACACATCGCCATACAAATCGCAGACGATCCGAATCAAATGAACATTCTCGTCCACTGATCGAACCTCCCACACCACAGGCGTCGGAGTCAAATCAACGGTCGATTGTGCAAAGGGCAATACGACAAGACCTTCCGTGCGAACATTTTTCCATCGTCCTGGATCAGCAGTTTCCTCCTGCCAAACCAACGAAGGTGAGGCCATGACGGTCATACACAATCCCCAAAGCCATATCAGAATCATAGATTTTCCTGCCCTAGGACATCTTCAATCAAAGCCCATACGGATACCCCGTCTAATTTGGCCCGATAGTCCAAAGCAATCCTGTGTCCAAGAACATGTTTGGCCAAGGCACGAACATCTTCTGCTCCCACACTGGGCTTCCCATACATCAGGGCACGAACGCGTACCGCTTCCGCAAGGCCAATCGCAGCACGAGGAGAAGCGCCATATTTCACATAGGTACGGACTCTGTCTGGTGCTGACTCTATTGGATGGGTATTCTCGACTATACGTCCAATCATATCGGCGATCTCAGTTGGGAGAAACACATTCTCCACCAAGCCAAACAACTTCTCAATTTCTCCGGCTACGAATACAGACTCCACTGTCGGGGCCCGACCACGTCGTCTAGACTGAATAATTGTACTCAACACGGAACCAGATACTTTGGTTACGTGAAGTTTGAACAAGAAACGATCCAATTGCGCTTCCGGAAGAGGATACGTCCCCTCCATATCAATCGGATTTTGCGTCGCCATACACCAGAATGGGTCCGGCAGTCGATGAGTCTCGCCCATCACGGACACACGCTGTTCTTGCATGGCTTCAAGCATCGCCGATTGGGTTCTAGGAGACGCCCGATTGATCTCATCAGCAAGGACCAAATTTCCAAAAATAGGACCTGGGACAAAGGTTAACTCACGCTTACCTTCGATTTCTTGGAGTACTCCGGCACCGGTAATATCACTGGGGAGCAAGTCCGGTGTAAACTGAATGCGGCGAAACTCAAGCCCCAGCAGACCAGCCAAGCCCTTTACGAGTTCAGTTTTGCCCAATCCTGGCAAGCCTTCTAAGAGAACATTCCCCTTAGCCAAACAGGCTACCACAATGGCTTCGATCAACGCCTCCTGACCCAATATTCTAGCGTTCAAAGCAGCTAGAAGTTTGGCAATATTGGCTTGGGCCCATTCAGTTTCAGTAGGGGATAACGTGGTCATGGTTTCGTCCTATGGTGTAGTATATGAGATCAATTCAGTCATTTGTTTCTGTCTGTTCAACCGCGAAAAACTCTTTCACTGCAGTTCTATGTTGAGGAGCCACTTGTTGCTGACCGGTCATTGGAGCCACAGATTGAACGGCCCCATTCGTTGAAACAGGTACGGTTTTTACTTCACCGGCCTGTCCTGGTGCCGTACCAAACTGTACTGAATTTCCCCAATCAACTTGTGGTATGCCATCAAGGGCTCGAAGATTGCTGTTCGGTATCAAATCGCTTTCGGGACCGTAGGTAAGAGGCGATGTCCCGCCCCCCTGAGTGCCGCCTCCTTGATCGGTTCCCTGTCCTTCTCCAGACTGTGAGCCTGACTGACCGGATTGTTGTCCTTGATCACCCTGTCCATCACAATTAAAGTCCCCGATTAATTAATTAAAATTAAATCAATTTGACTATAATTGCGATGGTTACCGCTGCACTGCGGCCTCCGCCCGCGCGCGGTCCGCCTCCGCTTGCTCACGCG
>CALDQI010000337.1:0-2789 GCA_937911635.1 uncultured Pseudomonadota bacterium
CAATCTGAATTCGAAAAGCTCTCGAATGCCCATGCATTGGCACAAGAATACGACCCAATGCATTCAAAGAGTGGTCGCAAATCACTGATGATCAGTCTTGCATCTGCGGCCGTGTTGTTGGTCAGCTTTGCCGCTGCTTATTCGATGTTGGTGTCCCCAGAAGTAACCACTCTTCGCTTGATGTATACAGGGTCAACAATGTCAATATTCTGTATCACCGGTGTGTTCTTCGGTCGAAAAACGTTGCTCAGTAACAAACTCGGCGCCCAAATGGCCAGAGTCTTTGTTACCACTTCGATCCTTGCAACCTTCAACCATTGGGTCGGTCATATCAACAATGAATCCCCCACAGCAATCATGAGCGTGGATATGTTCATCATTGCCGTTGCCTTTGCATCGATGCGTGAGGGCATTAAAAGTGCCTATTATATTGCCAGCCTCGGCTTTACATTTGCTGTTCTAGGGGCTCTTTACCCGGGTATTTGTCATGCATTGATGCTGCTCTCCATCCTCATTTCAAGTATGTGGGCGTTACTAGACTGGTATCAAGAAGACCAATAAACCCCTCCCCTTCTTCAGTCCATCATTCTTCAGTCGATTTTTGATGTCGAATCGGTTAATACGGACTCAATTCTAAGACTGGAGTACCAAATGACCACCGACCTCAAATTTGTCCGAAATATTGGAATTGCTGCACACGTTGACGCTGGAAAAACGACACTAACAGAACGCATATTGTTCTACACGGGGGCGAATCATCGCATTGGAGAGGTCCATGATGCCACTGCACATATGGATTACCTTCCTGAGGAAAAGGAGCACGGAATTACAATCACGACGGCGGTCACTCGGTGTCCATGGAACGATCATCTAATCCAAGTTGTCGATACTCCGGGACACGTTGATTTTACAATCGAAGTGGAACGTTCTATGCGTGTATTAGACGGTGCGGTCATTGTTATGGATGGAGTCCGTGGCGTTGAACCCCAAACCGAAACTGTTTGGCGACAGGCCAATAAAGTTTCTATCCCACGAGTCATCTTTATTAATAAGATGGATAAACCGGGCGCAGACTTTGAACAAGCAATGGAAACGGTGCGGGATCGACTAAAAGGGAACCCGGTTCCAGTCTGCTATCCACTTGAGGATTGCTCGATCATCAATCTGGTAGATGAGACCCACATCACCTTTTCAGGAGACAAAGGGGAAACCGTAACCATTGGTGAAATCCCTGCAGAATATGAAGAACTCGTCATGGAACAACGGGAAATCATGGTCATGATGGCCGCGGAACAAGACGAAGAACTGGAAGAGTTGGTATTGATGGAAGAACCATACACCAATGAACAAGTTTGGGCTGCTCTTGCAAAAGGGACATTAGAAGGCACGATTCAACCTACATTTGGGGGCTCTGCATTGAAAAACTGGGGAGTACAAACGCTTCTCGATGGTGTGCTGAAGATTTTACCGGATCCACTGTCTCGTCCAGCCTCACCGGCCAAACGATTGGATGGTAGTGAAACACTGGTCGAAATGACAGATGATGGCAGCCTCGTCGCTCTCGCGTTCAAAATCCAAATGTGGGATGGACGACGCCACGTATTTGCCCGTATATACAGAGGGGTATTGGAAGAAAAGCAGCAGGTTCGCGTTGCTGGAAAGAAACAGGTTGAACGGGTGGCTCGAGTCTTTGATATCGACGCCAACTCCAAGCGAAAAGTCGCAAAAGCACACGCCGGTCAAATCGTTCTCTTGTCCGGTTTGAAGCACGTCACCACAGGCGATACCATCTGTGCAACAAATGGTGAAGAAGTCCTGCTGGAATCCATCGAGGCAAAAGAACCGGTTCTGGGACTCGCCATTGAAGCAGATTCCAGTAAAGATGAAGAAAAAATGCTGGAAGCCATCGCCAAAATTTGCGAAGAAGACCCAACCGTCAAATTTGAAGAAGACGAAGAAACTGGTCAACGAATCTTAAGAGGAATGGGAGAATTGCATTTGCAGATTCTGTTTGAACGGATGAATCGAGAGTTCAACCTCAAACTCCGATCGGGGAAACCTCGCGTCACTGTTCGTGAAACCATTCGGAATACCGGTAATGCCGATGAAACAATTGAAAGAACGATCATAGCAGGTGGTAAGGACATGCACCTAAAAGCCCGATGTGTTGCAACAGCCAAGCCTACTGAACGTGGTGCAGGTTGTAATCACAAAGTTGCCCCCACAGTCCTTCCAGAGGGATCGTCACTGAGTGCCACACAAATGGAAGCCGTGGTTGCAGGTGTCGAAGACTCCATGATGGGTGGTCCCATTGCTGGAGCACCTCTTGTAGATGTAGAGGTCACCTTAGACCTGGTGGAGACCTTCGACAAAGACTCTACACCTCAAGCCTTGCGTATTGCGGCTGCACAAGCTGTACGAAGAGCAATTCGAAACGGTGGTGGAAGCAAAATGCAGCCACTTATGAAAATTGAAGTGGTTGTCCCCGGCGAATATGTTGGAAGTGTTCTGGGTGATCTGCAATCTAAGCAGGCTGTGATTTACGATCAGGTACCCAGTATGGATTCGATCTCCCTATTGGGTGAATGCCCGCTAGAGTCGCTCCTTGGATATACAACAACCCTGCGTTCAATGACCAAAGGACGTGGATCATTTACGATGGAATTTGCGCGATTTGATGCAATGTAAAAAATAAAATTTACTTTTTTCTGTAAGTTTTTGGAACCAACATCCTTAAGGCTGTGTCACACAAAGACACAACCCAAAACCCAAGGATGTTCCCATGCGTT
>CALDQI010000338.1:0-1424 GCA_937911635.1 uncultured Pseudomonadota bacterium
AGAGCCCCTCTTTGAACGAGGTGACTTTTCCATCTTTCCGAATCGATACTCCGTCCACTTCCGACAAGTATACATCTGAAGCGCCAAACTCGAGTGCTTCCAATAACAATTGTGTTACATCCATTTCATCTCCACTCATCTACTGTTCTAAAGAGTACAACTGTGCCCAATAAGATACCAAAGGTCGCTCTGCTAGACAACCATGATTCGTTCATCCACAACATTGTACATGAAGTGGCCATGTGTAGATGTGAATGGCGATTGTTCGTGCGAAATCAGACCACAGCAAAAGAAATCCTAGCCTATGAGCCCACTCACATCATCTTTGGACCCGGTCCAGGAGCCCCCCAAGATGCCACTGTGATGATGGACCTCATTCAAGAGGCACCCCCTCAACTACTCATGCTCGGAATATGTCTGGGTCATCAGGCCTTGGGGATTCACTTCGGAGGGACGGTGGGACATGCTCCAGCTGTGTGCCATGGAAAACCAGATACGATTACTCATACGGGCAAATATATTTTCAATAAGGTTCCATCCCCCACTCAAATAGGGCGATACCACTCGTTGCATCTTCACTCTCTACCAGATTGCTTAGAAACTCTTGCCACAAGTTCCGATGGCTGTATTCAGGCTTTTGCCCACAAGAGCCTCCCAGTATTTGGCGTCCAATTTCATCCTGAGAGTATTCTGTCTCGTCAGGTTGGATCTATTTGGGAACAATTCATTTCCATGAGTCCTCCATGCTAGTCCTATTGTTTGCTTGTTCATCTCCCCCTTGTTCGACCCCATTGTCAGCCGATGCCTCGATCATCGACATCTTTATACGACTGGAAGGAGACCGCTGTCTGCACCAGTCCGATGTAGACTCGCTCAGACTCAGTATGGAGCGATATCATACCCAAACCACGTTGCATTGTGACCAAGTCTATAGACGGTCTTCACAAGATGGTCTAAATTTTAAGGGACCTGATGAGTTGGTACTCCAATCTGCGTCTGTCGCCGATGTCGTGATTGATCAAGATGGTAACCACATTATCGCGTACAACGACACCTCCACAGACACTCTCGTGGCTACAGCCAGTACAGACCCAACAGTCTTCTGGGAAAGAGGATTGATTGGTTTTGGTGGACTTGGATTGGCCATCGATCCAATGAACGGACAAGAAATCCAATATCTCAGCCCCAATCTGAACCTCTCCCAGCCTCTAGAGTTGGTGGACCCCGACATTGGATTGACCGTTGATGGTCAATTCCGACTCAATTTCTTTGCTGTCGCTCCCAGTAAAATGAATCGTACCCAACATGGACCAATGGCGGCTGCCAAACCCCATCACTTTTATCGTACGGTCAGTTCATCCCTCTCTGAGTTCCCAAGCCCAAAGGTGATCGTCTCTTCCTCTGAAGGCAGTAATGGTGGGGCC
>CALDQI010000339.1:0-1811 GCA_937911635.1 uncultured Pseudomonadota bacterium
GGTCCATTCACTTGGGTGGACAAGCCGTTTTGGGTGGAACAGCCGAGGCGTTAACTGAAGCGATGGAACTTCTCCCCACCGTTGAAGGCCCCAGACCCTTTCCCTTTAAACTCCCCCTACACTCTGCCTTCCACACCCCATTAATGTTGGAAAGCCATCGGCAGGCACTTCGAGACTTAAACGACCTCCAAATTCGAACCCCCTCCGTCCCTATTATTGACGGCACAGGAACCATATGGCGCCCACAAGCCTGTTCCCCTACGTCCCTACTCAAGTATACATTGGGTGCACAAGTTGTCGAAGCCTATGATTTTACAGCGATGATTCGGTCCACATTGACACAGTTGGCTCCAGACCACATCATACTACTGGGACCGGGAAGCAATCTCGGCGGTGCTGTGGCACATGTCTTGATAGCAGAACAATGGCAAGGGATTCAAAATAGAGCTGACTTCATCACACGCCAAAAAGAGTCCCCGTTCATCTTGGCAATGGGTAGAGGTGATCAACGTGCACTGGTGACTCAATGAAGCCAGATCAGTGGCTCAGAGCATTTGAACTAAAAGCACTGCCCCGCGCTGGATGGATTCGCCAAGGTATCCAACATCCTGAATCCGTCGCAGCACACAGCTGGGGTCTGGCGATACTCTGTTTGGAATTCGCACCCAGAGTTGAAATGGACTTAAACCTCGAAAAGGTTTTGCAGCTCGCGCTAACTCATGACCTTCCAGAGGTACTAGCTGGGGACATTACGCCCCACGATGGAATTTCAAAGTCTCAAAAGCAAAACCTCGAAGAGAACTCTGCCAAAAGGATTCTCAATCAAACAATGTTTGAATGGTGGCAAGAGTATGATGTCAATCAGACCGCTGAGGCTAAGTTCGTGCACGCGATGGACAAAATCGACATGGCCCTGCAGGCGATACTCTATCAAAGTCAAGTAGACACGAAGGAGTTTATTCTAAGTGCCTGGAAGAAAGTACCAGAAGAATGGCACTGGATTTGGTATGAATTGGGCATTGATCAACCAAGTGTATAAGAGAGCATATACCCATGAAAGACCATGACACAGATCCCGTAGAGAAAAGCACCGCCACAGAAGGCATCGAAACCGTTGATATAGACAACGATGGACTCGACGACCGATTGTACAAAGGACCGAGTACGACCAATTCGGTTCAAGATGTGTTGAACCGAATTGATCAACTCAATATTGAAAATCTGCCCGAAGATCTCCTGTTTCGAATGCTGGACAATATGAAACTCGAAAGAGAAGCCTTAATCGAGACGGCTCGAGAAAAGGAAAAACAGGTCCACGCTGAGTTGTTGAGAGGCAAATACCATATTGTTGCAAAAACTCGTAAAGAGTTACGGCAATTGAAACGCGAGCAAAATGCCATCTTAGACATTCAACATACGTTGGAAAACCAAATTCAGGAAAAGCGACTGCAATCCAAAATGGTTTCTCACATCGGTGAGCAAGGTGTCTCCTTAATGAATTGGACTTCGATGCTGCTAACATTTCTGGTGCTCACACTTATGTTCATCGATCTAAGCGGTCCACGGGACGATTGGCTCAATCCATGGAACATTTTCTACGTAGACTCCGCCTGCTGTGTGTTCTTTTTATCCGAGTTCGTTTTTGCTTATCGATGCGCGGACGACAAGCGATGGTTCATGCGGAAACACTGGATTGATTTGGTTACGTCTATTCCTGTTCCACCTGCAGCAGAAGGGTCACGATTTATACGATTCGGTCGAACGTTCCGATTTGCCCGTTTGCTTCGAGTTCTTCGACTATTGAGAGTTCT
>CALDQI010000340.1:0-5182 GCA_937911635.1 uncultured Pseudomonadota bacterium
AGACTTACAGAATCTTCTCGAACTTCCCTCCGCTCACCAGCGGATGCAACGCCTCATCGAAGTTATTCAAAATAAGATGGAAGTCTTTGAGGTCGACAAGCGAATTCAAGATCGAGTCAAGCAACAGATGGATCGAAATCAAAAGGAGTATTACCTCAACGAAAAGATGAATGCCATCCAGAAGGAACTGGGTGAAGAAGATGGTCCATCAGAGTTTGTAGAGATGCAAGAGAAGATTACAGAGTCTAAGCTGCCTGAAGAAGCGCACGACAAAGCTGTACGCGAATTGAAACGACTTAAGAAGATGAGTCCGATGAGCGCAGAGGCTACAGTGTCTCGAACCTATCTGGATTGGATGACCAACTTACCATGGTACAAAGAAGCAGAGGAAAACTCAGATTTACAACATGCCAGAGAGGTTCTGGATGCCGAGCATTATGGACTAGAAGATGTAAAAGAACGCATATTGGAATATCTGGCTGTGCGGCAAGTGGCGCCGAAGGGGCGTTCCCCCATTTTGTGTTTGGCTGGTCCACCCGGAATTGGGAAGACGTCCTTGGCAAAATCGATAGCCGCAGCAACAGGTCGTCCGTATGTGAGACAAGCACTCGGTGGCGTGCGTGATGAATCTGAGATTCGAGGACATCGTAGGACGTACATAGGCTCCTTGCCAGGAAAGATTCTCCAGACTCTCAAGCGAGCAGGGGTAGTGAACCCAATTTTCTTGTTGGACGAGATTGATAAGATGAGTGGCGATTTTCGGCACGGTGATCCAGCAGCTGCTCTACTTGAGGCTCTTGATCCAGAGCAAAACAATTCCTTTAGAGATCACTACATCGACACCGATTATGATTTGAGCAAGGTGATGTTTGTGTGTACGGCAAACGATTTGCGGGCCATTCCAGGACCTCTACAAGATAGACTTGAGATTCTGGAATTGAGTTCGTATACTGAACCAGAGAAATTAGAAATCGCAATTCGCCATCTAATCCCGAAGCAAATTCAGCAGCACGGTATGGAAGAAACGGATGTTGCTTTCACCAGAGAAGCTTTGGTGAAAATGGTTCGATGTTATACCAAGGAGTCTGGAGTCCGAAATTTGGAGCGCCAGATTGCCAAAGTGTGTCGCAAGATAATTGTTCAGCGTTTGGAAAATCCGTCAGAGGATCCCGTGTCAGAACAGGTAACGAGCGAAAATGTAGAGAATTGGCTGGGCACACCAAAATTCTTAGACCGTGAAGTTCTGAGAGGTCCCGAGGTGGGTGTCATCAATGGTCTTGCAGTGACCCCATGGGGTGGCGAGCTATTGGAAATAGAAGTGGCATCATTTGATGGGAAAGGTGAAATCTTGCTCACCGGTAGGTTGGGTGACTGGCTTAAAGAGAGTGCTCGGGCCGCCTTATCCTGTATTCGCATGAGAACGGAAGAGTATGGGTTGGAGCCCGACTTCTATCAAAAGCAGGATATCCATGTACATTATCCAGGAAACCCACTGAAGACCGATGGTCCATCGGCTGGATTGGCCATGGCATGTGCGATGTTGTCCGCTTTGACAGGAAGACCACTTCGTGCAGATGTTGCTATGACAGGCGAGATTTCTCTGCGCGGTCGGGTACTGGCTATTGGAGGGGTAAAAGAAAAATTATTGGCCGCACACGCAAGGGGGATGAAGTTGTGTTTTTTACCTATAGAGAACCGTTCAAACCTTGATGATCTGCCAGATTTTGTGACGGAGTCAATGGAGATCCGCTGCGTCGAATCAATTGATGAAGTGTTACCGTTTGTCTTCTTGCAAGAAAAAGGATCGGAAGCAGAAAAAACGATTGTTTTACCTTGACGTTTAGTTGCCATTAAATTACATTGTTGAAGTGTTAAGAAAGATGCGTCCCATTATTTGGGCGTATAGCTCAGTTGGCTAGAGCATCAGTCTTACAAACTGAGGGTCCTTGGTTCAAGTCCAAGTACGCCCACCATCTTTGAAACGCGAATATTTGGTGCTGTAGTTAAGTTGGTTATAACGCCGGCCTGTCACGCCGGAGGCCGCGGGTTCGAGTCCCGTCAGCACCGCCACTTTAACCCCACATGTTATGTGGGGTTTCTTTGTTTTTTTGAGTGAATATTTTGTGGTACAGATAGATGTATCTCTTTCGATGAGAATGTCTGATTGATTCGGGTAACCACGTTTTCAAATGGGCAAACCCTGTATAAATTGGTTACAAGGACACCATGCTTTCATTCCTCCTCCTGTTACACACTGCTACGGCAGATGTTCCAAAGACAATCCCCTTGCCCCATATTCGAGGCAAAGAACTCTATGACGACTTGTGTTTTCAATGTCATGGTGCGAATGGCTTGGCGGATACACCTTTGGCGAAGTCGACCCATGCCCCTAAAATCGCGGGTCAGTTTTCAGATGGTGAGTACGCAGATGGAATTAATCTCGTTCAGGAAGGCGTAGGAGTGATGCCGGCATACGAAATGATAATAGACAAACACGATACCAAGCGTATTTTAATCTATTTAAGTGGGTTGGATCCAGAGACAGGCATCGATCCGAGGGTAAAACCAGAAGAGAACGATGAGGAACCGAAGAAGTCTAAGGGAAACTCCACGCTTAAATCAAATCAACCCTCGAAAAGAGATTCTCCCAAAAGGGAATCGGAGAGTAAGAAATGAGCATAGTACTGGCCGCATTGCTCGGATTTATTCAGGGCTTGACTGAGTTTTTGCCTGTATCCTCTTCCGGTCACCTAGTGGTATTTCAAAGCTGGCTTCACGAGGAGCATACACCAGTGGTGTTTGATTTGGTCTTGCACATTGGAACATTGCTCCCGATTGTATGGGTCTACAGAGATACCTTGGTTGAACTGATAAAAGGGGTCGTAAGCAAGCCGTTGGCTCCAGAAAATCGATTGGCAGTGTGGATTGTACTAGGGTCAGTACCGACAGCGATGATAGGACTGGCTTTTGAGGATTTGTTTGAACAGATTTTTCAAACCCCAAAGATGGTGGCCGGTGCGTTTTTTGTGACGGGTTCCTTTCTCTTTGCGACACAGTATTTGTCAGAGGGGAGCCGAGATGAGACGGCGATGACTTGGAAGGATGCATTGTTGATTGGTACGATTCAAGGATTGGCCATCACCCCAGGGATCTCCAGAAGTGGCTCTACCATAGCCATCGCGATGCTGTTGGGACTCAAGAGAGACTTGGCAGCGAAGTATTCCTTCTTGCTATCGATTCCTGCGATTGTGGGTGGATTTCTGTTGAAAGCAGATGAACTGACGGTGGATGCTTCTACGCTTCCATCACTCGGTGCAGGGTTTGTGGTATCGGCATTGAGTGGTTTGGTAGCCCTCAAGATATTGCTTAGACTGGTCAATTCCGGAGACTTTTCGAAGTTTGCCTATTATTTGTGGGCAATTGCATTGATTGGTTGGTTTGTTCTCTAGTAAGGAGGCTTGATCAATCGATACGGCCTCCAAGAGTCAACGGTTTTAGTCGTTGCGGTAGCTGATGTTGGGTATGAATTGAGTTCTGATGCAATGAGGGTTCGAGTCTATTGATTTGGTATGATGTCCATTTGTTTTTGGGTTATATCGAATGGTAATGTATCTCGGAGACTTCATGAACGATTTGACCATGCAAACGACGGTTCAACAAATTCTAGACAATATGCCGGAAGAGTGGGCTGTGTTGACCACACACAGACTCGATATTTACGATGAGTCCCAAGCCAAGTCGCAGTTTGTTGAGCGTTTGCAAACGTTGATAGATCAAGATGCTCTAGATACGGAATCTCTATCAGCACTTCCGACAGCATATGACTATGTTCGGCTGGGGCATCAGCTGTCTTCGGTTTTGGAATGGGCGATCGCTCATGAGTATCGAATCCATCATCGGCAGGTAATTTCCTTTGCATCGAAAACCATGCCACTGTTCGCAGTACTGAGAAGCAACGCGGTTCATGGACGCAATACCTTGGTCTATCATGATTGTGAGATTCCACAGGTCCTAACGATGTCAGAGATTGAGACGGTGTACGGGTATTCGGTAGAGTATATTCGTGTGGAGTCTCAATCTGAGATTCCGTCATATGAGGATGAGTTCGTTGTCTTTGTGACCGATAATCGGTTGATTGGTGATGAACAGCAGAAAACCGCAGATTGTACCATCAGTCTTGCATCTGACTTTGGTAGTGTACTTATGGTACATCCGAATGAAGGGTCAACCATCTCAACATGGATATCAGAAATTCAACATGTTCGCCGGCGTGAGTGTGTTGCCGTTACACCACCTTACGCAAAGCGAATGCTGCAAGAGTTGATTGGACATACGCCACCGGCATTGGAACTCATTACAGCAGAAGACTGGGCTAAGATTACGGATGCAGTACAGCAAAATATTGGTACAAGTGTACAGCCTCTCGTCGCAAGTAGTGGTTTGTCGACGCAGTACGCCATCATGATGGGGCTTCTCGACCATGCACGTCAGCATCACCCAGGTAAGCCGATTCACTTTCTGATTCCACCCAATTGTTATGGTGGCACAAATGATCAGGCTAGACGTGTTGCGGCTTTGTGTGAAGACGTATCGATAGTCGATCTTCCAGTCGATAGCGGACACAGCATGACCAAATCCCTCGAGCGACGGTTGTTAGAGGCGGCTGCGGCTAATGTTGTTCCGTATGTTTTGGTCGAAATACCAACAAATCCTCGTGTCGAAGTTCCGGATATGAATCATTTGGAGCGGGTCCTCGCTAAAACCCGTGTGACTTCGACAGGGGAGAAGGCTGTTCCACCACTGTTCATCATCGATCAAACATTTTGTCCAAACGTTCAACTGCTTAGTGAAGAGAGTCCATTGGCTAAGACTCAAACATTGGCTTATATCAGTGGGTCCAAGTTTCCGAGTGGCGGACGTTGTACGGGTGGGTTTGTTACCGCCAATCAACAGGGTGCTGGTGTGATGGACCATATAGCCAAGCATCTGAGGATCTGCGACAATCAAGCCACACCTCTTCAGATGAAGATATTAGCTGAAATGATGCCCAGCATGGCAGAGCGCATAGACAAGGCGTACTCTATGACCCGTCAGTTTGTCGATCACATTCGGGCAACTTTACCCAACACCAAGATTAGTTTCATTGACGATGAGTTGGTGTCCATGGGATTTACGCCATCGG
>CALDQI010000341.1:0-3210 GCA_937911635.1 uncultured Pseudomonadota bacterium
TGTCCCATGATGAGGTTGTGCACGGTAAAGGGTCGTTGATTCGAAAAATGCCAGGGGATGAATGGCAGAAGTTTGCCAATTGTCGTTTGCTATTTGCAATGATGATGGCTCAGCCGGGTAAGAAGATGATCTTCATGGGTATGGAGTTCGGACAGGATGCTGAGTGGAATCACGATGGGTTCTTACAGTGGGAGACCCTTGAAAACCCCTTGTCAGACGGTTTACAGCGTTGTTACGGGGCACTAAATGGTTTCTATCGTCGAGAGATTGCTCTTCATGATGATACTCCAACTGGGTTCATTGGTTCAGGTCATCGAGATGAACAGCAGTCGGTGTTGATGCTCATCCGTCAGCATGAAGGGGAGTGTATTGTCGGAGTGTTCAACTGTACAGAATCTCCAATTCAAGATTATGCAATTGGTGTTCCTTTCCAAGGTGAATGGTTTGAATGCTTTAATACAGACGACATAGAATATGGAGGGAGTGGGTTGGTCGCTCAGTTTTCAACCAACACAGTAGACGATGGAATGCATGGATTTGGTCAAAGTATCCGCATTGGTTTGCCACCACTTGGGGGAAGCTTTTGGAAATGGAGAGGTGCGTAATGACTCAATATGTCTGTATTCACGGTCACTTCTATCAACCACCTCGTGAAGACCCTCTCACCGGAAAAATACCCAATCAGCCGTCTGCAGCTCCCTTTGACAATTGGAACGATCGTATTTTGAAGGAATGCTACATGGCCAATACAGAGGTTGAAATTGTGGACCACAATGGAGAGGCTAAATTTCTCAACAATTATGACTTTCTGTCCTTCAACATTGGTCCGACGTTGTTTTCTTGGATGGAGGAGTTTCACCCGTTGACAACCGATCGCATCATTGGTTCTCACAATCGAAGTCTCGCTCGAACAGGTCATTCCAATATCATTGGCCAAGCCTATCACCATAGTATTTTACCTCTAGCGACTCGATACGATAAAGAAACAGAGATTCGCTGGGGAATAGCAGACTACAAGCATCGGTTTGGATGTCTACCCGAAGGGATGTGGCTGGCTGAAACGGCTGTTGATACTGAAACCTTAGAGGTGTTGTCAGAGTGTGGGATTCGTTTTGTAGTGTTGGCACCTAGGCAAGCCAAAGCCGTAGAACAGGATGATGGTTGGACAGCTGTCAACGACACAACCGTCGATACTTCTCAGCCATACCGGTGTGTGTTGCCGTCTTCGAAAGAGATTGCTTTGTTCTTTTATGAGCCACAGCTGGCTATGGATGTTGCTTTTCGAGGCGCACTCAACAATGGTGTCAACTTTGCCTCTACGATTGAGCAACGGGCACTTGACCTAGACAACGACCGATTGCTCCACTTTGCAACAGATGGAGAGTCCTATGGTCATCATCACAGACATGGTGAGGTGGCGCTTGGGTTTTGTCTCGATAGATTGGAGAGTTCAACGGTTGAAATTATAAATTACGGTGCCTATCTAGCCAAACATCCACCCACTCAACAGGCACAAATTGTAGAACGATCGTCATGGTCTTGCGTACATGGGGTTGGTCGTTGGTCCAATAATTGTGGATGTGTAATTGATCCAGCTATGAAAGGAC
The DNA here is from genome assembly GCA_937911635.1 of uncultured Pseudomonadota bacterium. Lineage (GTDB taxonomy): Bacteria > Myxococcota_A > UBA796 > UBA796 > UBA796 > CAJWHX01. The sequence goes on from CALDQI010000341.1 coordinate 1,608, forward strand.
AGCAAGAATGGCGAGTCGATTTAAGAGGCGTTTTGAATCGATTGGGGGATATTACCCGCACGTTATTTATGGAGAGATGTGTTCTTTTGCTGACAGACCCAATGGAGGTCCGTCATCGTTGGAAGGAAGCCGTATTGTCGAATACTGTTGAAGTACTTATACAAGAATTTACCTTACCACAGCTTGAAGTCACCGATGAGCACATTGAAACGATTCACTTTTGGATGGATCAGCAGGAATTGGCGCTCAAAATGTTCACTTCGTGTGGTTGGTTCTTCGACTCGTATACTGGTATTGAGGCTCAGCAAATCCTTGCCTATGCTCGCGAACTCATTAAGCATACGTCCAAACGAGTGGATTGGGAGTTCTCGAAGGCCATCTGGGATGACTTCACTGCCCTGTTGGTAGATTGAGAGCGCCTTCTGCAGATGGCTCTCATAGTCTGACAATCATGTCGCTTGTGTATTCAAAGAATTGTCTCAGGACAGTGTGAAATTGTAGTACAGTAGAAGCAATCATGGAGAAACAATGTTGTTCTGGTTAGCGCTCGCGTGTAATAAATCCCCCAAAGAGGTTGTCAAAAATCCGGGTGAAGGGCATCGATTTACGAAACACGCAGTGGACAGACTTGGTGAACCAAGAGACTCTGTGTGTAGAGGACTAGTCGTTCCCGAACAAGATCTGAAGGGGTGTGAGATGGTCGGACCTTATCAAGGCATCCTAGAGGGGACCGAGCTGTCAACGGGATTCGATATTGATAAGGCTGTGGAAGCGTGCCTAGGCGATCCAAAATGCTCAGGTATTACGACAGAGTGGTACGCCGATACTCCTTTTGCAACGGTACAAAAATCAGGGGGATTTGTCGTTGATTCAGACTCTTATGGGTGTACATTTATTCTGACCTGTACAGACTGAGTGTGGGTACCCGTATCGCGCGGGGTAAGTGTTCGTTGCAGTATAGATGTTTTTAGAATACAGTGTCCGTGTAAGCCAGTGCGCGCAGACTGGTTAGCGTGCTCACTTCGAGCCACTTTCATTCAGTCATAGTTTCGATGTCTGTTTGAGAACAACACTTGTTTTCGATTGGCTTAATTATGACGACGTTTTCCGATTTGCACTTGCACCCTCTTATCCTTCAGGCTCTAGACTCCAGTGGCTACCAAGTACCGACACCAATTCAAGAACAGGCTATCCCGATTGTCTTAGAAGGCAAAGATGTGTTGGGGTGTGCACAAACTGGAACTGGGAAAACCGCAGCCTTTTTATTGCCGGTGCTCCATAAACTCCAAGCGGCTAAAGCCAATCGGAAGATTAAAGCCCTTGTTGTCTCACCAACCCGTGAACTTGCGGCTCAAATTGGAGATAACTGTGAACGATATGCCCAGTTTGTCGACCAGCGATCAACTGTTGTGTTCGGTGGTGTAAAGCAAGCCCCGCAGGTTCGGACGCTTAAAAAAGGGGTGAATATACTTATAGCCACACCCGGACGACTGCTGGATTTACATGGGCAAGGGTTCATTGATTTGAGTGCTGTAGAGTACTTTATTTTGGATGAAGCCGATAGAATGCTCGATATGGGGTTTCTCCCTGATATTAAACGCTT
>CALDQI010000342.1:0-7638 GCA_937911635.1 uncultured Pseudomonadota bacterium
CAACAAGTGGGGACTCTTATAATGTGGATCCCTACATTACCTATATAAAAGGAAATAATAGACACTCTTTAAAAACAAGGTATTTAAAAGTAATTAATGATAATGAATCTAAGGATAGCTTACAGGATTATGACAATAGATCAAAATCATATTATGCTGATTATCAATGGCAAAATAAAGTAGATAGATACGATCTTTCTTTTACCAGTGGAATCACAAACGAAATAATTTTTGCAAGGTCAAAAACTTTTCAAGGTAACAACTATAGAAGAAATCATGCGATTTATGGGCAATTAGATAAAAAAATTGGAAACCTGAATTTTTCAGCTGGAGGAAGATATGAATACTTTAGTTTAAATTCTGAAACAAAGCATGTTATTGATGGTGATTCACTAGATCACTTTGCAATAGGAAGCCCTGTCTTCAGGGCTGGATTAAATTACCAACTTGGCGAATCAACATTTATTCGTTCTTCATGGGGGCAAGGATATCGTTTCCCATCAATGGCTGAATTATTTGTTTCAACTAATGCATCTGGAATAGAAATTTATTCAAATCCAGAATTAAAACCTGAAACCGGCTGGAGTGCTGAAATAGGATTAAAACAAAATATAAAAATAAATAATTGGAACGGGTCCATTGATATTGCGGGGTTTGTTATGAGATATAATGATATGATGGAGTTTACTTTTGGACAGTGGGGGGACCCTTTAACAATGCCTTTATATGGGCTAGGATTTAAATCAGTAAATATTGGAAAAACAGAAATAAGTGGACTAGAGATGAGTGTTAATGGTGTTGGAAAAATAAATCAAAATTTAAAGGTTAATATAATTGGAGGATATACCTACATGAACCCAATTCCATTAGAGCCAGACAAAGTATATACTGAAAGTATTGGTCAAATTTCTATTAACGGAGAGGTTATTGGTCCGGAACTAACATATAACAATTCAAGTTCAGATCCTTCTATTCTAAAATATAGATATCAGCATATTGCAAAAATTGATGCTGAAATAACTTACAAAAACAAATACATTTTAGGTTCAAGTGTTAGGTACAATGACTTTATGAATAATATTGATAAAGTTTTCACAGATGAGTGGTTAAACCAAGAATTAATACCAGGAATAAATGAAGCGAGAGAAAAATTTAAAAATGGAGATATAGTTTTTGATTTAAGATTAGGATACCAAATGGACAAAAACTCAAAATTAAGTTTAATTATAAATAATCTTTTTAATAGAGAATATATGAGTAGGCCAGCTGATATGCAACCCCAAAGGACAATTGCTTTACAATTAAGTCTTAAAATATAGCATGAAATCTCTGGTAATTATTCCTTCAAGACTAAACTCAACAAGACATACACACTGAGATTTTGTATAAGTGAAAAGGTGTTTCGCATCTTATCTCCCGAATCTCAGCCAATGAGACCTGACCTCACGGTCTTCAGATTTGCAACCAAATTTTAGGCTTTGCGATGCACAAATCTAGAACGAGCCTGGGATTTATGCTGCCCATATTGCCCCTTGCCACTTTTGCTAATGGAAACTCCATGCAACAGAGACTGCAGCGCTTCTTTCTGATCTTGTACAAATCGCTCAATTTGGTCAAGATTTTTTTTCAGTTCGAATGCACGCTCTGCTGTCATTTCTGATTCGCATAAAACAATTGCTTGTTGCAAGGACAACAACTCACTCGTATCCAAATCCACCTCGAACGGCAAATTATCTGCCAACTCTTGGATACGCTTTTCAATAAACGTTAGCCCAACATGTTGAAAAGCATTTTCGTTTCCTATCAACCTTCACCTCTGCACAACCAAATGCCTACTGTTCATTAGAGGCTACCGAAAATGCCTCAAAGAATCCCTCATAGAGTTGTTCCGAAACGGCTATCGCATTCTCTAGAGCTTGGAGGTCCCCTTGAAAACCTGCTGTAGACACTTCTTTCAAAATATATATATACAACTGATTCAAATTGCCCGATACATCTCCACCTTCTTCATCTAATGAGGCTTGGAGTTCCATAAACAACCTCCGAACCAGGTGCAGGGTATCAACAGTTTCTACTTTTTTCCCCTCACTAAGTTTCTCTCTTGCATCCCACATTAATGTGATGGCCTTCTCAAATATTAGAAGAACGAGTTGCTCATTGCTTGCTACATTGTGAGCATTCTTCTGATATTGCTCAGCACCAGACATATAGACCTCCAATTATACAGACAGCCGCCCTTATGAAGTGGTTGTTTTCGGGGCAAAGAAGGACGTGAGAAAAGATTTCGTGGAATTAAAAGAGGACGTTAATGCTTCCTGTTGTGTAAACTGCTTTGTCAAACGAGCTCGATATTTGGTCAGACGTTTGTTGTGATAATCCAATGAAGACTCGAGTCTATCAACTGCCGTACTCAGTTTTGTTTGAATTGTCGGAATATTACCATCACTCGAATCGACAATATCATCAATCAAATCCCTCATTGAGTCTGTAAACGAATCATCTGTATTGCTAAATATAGATTCAATCGAACTTTGATAACTACCCAGTGCTGTTTCAAAAGTCGATGCTGTAAACGTCAACAAACCCGTCTGATTAGTTTTTACCCCAATCTGAGACAAGGAAGTTCGCTGTGTTGTTGAACTTAAACTCAATGCGGTACCATAATCTGCTGAGATAATTGAGGCCATACGCTGTTGAATGAAACGGGGCAAACTTTCTCCTACAAACCCACCTATCGATACCGAAGTTTGATTTGTTCCAGAGCTGGAAAACCCGCTGTTTGCAGTAATATATGTCACCATACTATTGTAAGCGTCAACAAAAGTACTGACCTTTGCGGCCATCGCACTGGTGTCCAAAGCTACTGTAGCCGTAGCAGTTCCGGTAGATACAGCATTGATGGTTATACCATCAATAGCCTCAAAAGAGTTCGTCGCAGAGGTAACCGTTTGACCAGCAATCGTCGCGGTCGCATTCGTTGCAGCCTGCTCATTCGTGGTCGAAGAATCAGTCCCACCATCATGAGATATATTGGAAAAGTCCAATGAAAATCGGTCTCCACCTTGAAACTGACCAGCGGTATCGGCCTGTACAAAAAGTTGATACCCATCTGATCCAACGGCTGCTTCAGTACCAACCTGCACGATGTATGCACTTACGCCATCCAGGGCGTCAATACTCGACGCCAGTTCAGCAAGAGTCGTGGTGTCATCAACAGAAATGGTCTCTGTACTAGCCCCAATTGTAACTCCAATACTTCCGGACTCTCCAGAAGCAAATATTGCTTCCGAAGTACTGCTGTAGGCACCGTTCCCTGTTCCGTTGTAATCACTGGTGAAAAGGTCATCACCACTTGAGTTGGTGTAATCAATATCAACCGTATTGATTTGCGCCTTAGCCAATGAGAGCACGCTGATTTCATAGGAACCCGCAACAGCATCCCCATCCGTTGATACAGTAAACACATCTTCATCGGTTGTTGTCCCGCTAAACTCCCTGAATTCAGAGGATGTGTCAATCGCTTGCAGCGCTGTATCCATCGCACTAATTCGACTGTTCAACGTCGTATATAATGAGGACAACGTATTGTAATTGCTGATCTTCTGTTGGACCAAATTCTTTGGACCTGAAGCTGCTGCGACAAGTTCGTTGACAAGTGCTGTGGTGTTTGTACCAGTCGCACCACCAGACAAACTTACCGTTCCCAATCCTGTAGATAATGCAGACATCTGTTCTCCGAGTCGATTTAATGTATGTTTTTATATCGGTTTAAACTGAATCAACCTTAAGTTTTTAGTCTGAATCATCAGTTGATTGACCATTTCTATTAATGGAATATTCCAACGCGACTACATACGCTCAAACAAACTCATCCCACGCATCTTGGTCGTGAGTTGTAAATTTATTTGATACTGATTCTGCAACATTGAAAACCGAGTCAATGCCTCTGCCGCATCCACATCTTCAACAGCGGACAATCTCTGCGATAAACCAATCTCAATGTTGGTTGCAACCTCGTACATATCTTCTGAAATGTTGGTTTCAGCACCAATGCGAGTAATGTAATTGGCCATTTGATCAAAGACATCATCAAAGTCAGATATGGCACCTCTGATCAGGGTAGAATCATCTGTATTCAATCCCGTGAGAAGATTGTCTATTGCAGCGAATACATCTACGGAACCTTGAAAGACATCCGAACCATCAAAACCAACCTCAGCCTTCGCAGAGGTAGATACATCAACGCTGACTTCTGTCGTAGTGCCAGCATAGGTATACGTACTGTCAAACGGAGGAGTATCATAGGCTGTTCCTGAGAATACATATCGACCGTTAAACTCTGTATTGGCGAGATTGAGCACGCGTTCTTTCAGGTTCTCAACCTCTTCAGCCATGTTCGACAAATCTTCTAAGGAATAAGTGTCATTCGATGCCTGAATCGCCAACTCTTTCAGACGACTCATGACATTCAGAGATTGACTCAAACCATTCTCAGCCTGTGACAACAACGTGGTAGCCAGATTTGCCGAGTCTTTGAAAACTGATTGCACGGAGGTCTCTTCACGCAATTGATGAATCTGTGAAACCGTCCAAGGTTCTTCAGACATTCGAACCAGTCGCTTTCCTGTAGTAATTTGTTTTTGAACATCCTGTAGCTGACTTCCAAGTTCCGTATTTTCACGAGACATGTACGACAGACGAGAAAACAATGTACTTCGAATCAACATATTCTTTCACCCTCTATAAAATATTACACTATGTCCATTAGTTGACCAAGCAACATATTGGTCACAGAAATCACCCTACTAGCGGCTTCATAGGATGCTTGATACTCCATCAACTTTACGGCTTCCTCATCCAAGTTCACACCTGAAATGGATGCTCTGAGTTCATTGATGTCTTCCATACGCATACTTTGAAGGTCATAATTGTCTTGAGCTTCACGAACCTGAACCGCGATAGAAGTATAAATATTCGTCAATTCTTGTCTTGCGGTATACACACCGGTCGAACCGTAGGTTGCAGAATCCTCCAAAGCGATCAAAAGATCCAGAACATCTCTGTCCCCAGCATCTGGAAAACCAGTCACTGCATTTAGAGCACCAGCAACAGCAATCGTGGAGGAATCAGCCAAAATACCTGCATCTACCGTAATAGAACTCGCCGGAGAGATACTATTGACCGTAAAAAAGTCCAATCCCGTATTTCCACCTTCATCGAACCCAGCTTGATGGATTGTGTTGAAGTCAGACACAAACTGAGTTGCCCAATCGTTTAAAGAACTCAACATCTCATCGACCTTTTCGTAAGCGTTGAGTCGACCTCCAAATCGCCCCTGCAGTTCATCCGTCACCGTAATACGCCCTGCGTCGGTTCTCACCGCAATCTGAGGGTCACCATTGGAGTCTTCGTAATATTCCATTTCTCGATAGTTTTCGTTCTGTACTAGAACGTGACCATCCATGTATACATTTGCTTGACCATCTGGAGAAAATCGAACCGTAACCCCTGTAACTTCTGCCAACTCTCTTATAACCAAATCTCTTTGGTCCTGAAGATCACCTGCTGAGATACTTCCACCTGTCGCCAAAATTCGCTTGTTCAAATTGGCTACAGTTGACAACTTGTCATTGAGGTGCGACATGGTTGTTTCCATGTCTGTACGCAACGAGTCTTTAATATCAACAGCAAACTCAGCTGCCTCATTAATGGAATTCGTGAAACGATTTGCATACACCACAACCAAATCACGAAGGTTCGGATCATCTGGCTCGTTCGTCAAATTGCGCATACTTTCAGTAAACTCTCTGTATGACTCTATCATACTTCCTGGAGTAGAATCTGACAGTTTGGATTCAATCATCCGCAAAACATCGAATGCTTCTTTTGAATATTGCTGTGATCCGGCTGTCGAAATCATATTCTGATCAACAAAACTATCGGCCGAACGTGTAAAACTAGCCCGATTGGGTCCTTGACCAAGCCATGCTCCATTACGATACAGCGGATACATGGTTGTAACCGTCATATCTCTACGTGAATACCCATCAGTTGTGGCATTTGCCGTGTTGTGACCAACGATATTAATTCCTTCGCTGGCTACTGTAATCCCTCTTCGGGCGGCATGCAATGTTGTCAAAAGCGACATGGATGGTCTCCAAAAATCTAATCTGTGTTGTCACTATAACGGATTTGTATAAAAATTTAAATCTTGTAACCTGAAATCGTTCCTTTGGCTGTGTATGTTTCAGGTGTTTTTGAAGGATTGGCAATGCGACATGCCTCATTGACAACTTCTAGAACAGCCATAAGTCGGTCGTCCACCTTCACAATCTCCTGTTGCAACTCAATCAAATACTCTGTCTTTTGAGCGTGAACAATCTCCAACTCTAGCTGAAATAGCAAATCCTGTCGTCGAGATGTGGCCTCTTTCAGGTTATCAGCATCCATCTTTTTTGCATATTCAAGCTGTATGTGGATGGTCTCTAACAAATGCTCGAGTAAATACTCAGCCGGCTGCTGTTCCTGACTTCCTTCGTTGTGACCTGCCCTACTCATTGTGTCACCCTACGAGACTTACAGTTCTTGCAACAATGCATTGATGGCTTGTTCCATGTCTTCTGGAGTACCCAACAAACCATTCGCCAAGTCAGATTTTGCTTGCTCTACCAAACCCGCACGTGCTGGTTCTTGCCCCTTAGCGGCTTCTCTAAAAGTCTGGATCAAAGCTGAGTCTTGACTCAACTGCACACCTAGGAATGAACCGGCGGACTCAGAAGAAGTTGATTTGGCAGACGCTTTAACGTCCTTTTCATCAGTGTTACTAACGACACGTGTACCTAAGACACCAGCTTTAATTTTCATGGAGGCCTCCGGTTATAGTATCGGTTCAACGCTCAATAAACTTTAGCATTATTCTTCTGGAACAGCACAATTACTTCTGAATCACTAGTCAAATAGCCATGGAAAATGGGCTAAAGGATCGATGGGATCGCCATCTTCTCGCATTTCAAAATGCAAGTGATTACCGGTTGAAACCCCCGTACTTCCAACCTCAGCAATCTTATCCCCTGCTTTCAAAACGTCACCAGGTTGAACAAATACTTGATCACAATGAGCATAAACAGACTCACGACCGTTGTCATGCTCAATGATGACTGTCTTACCATATCCACCTTTGACACCAGCAAAGACGACTTTTCCATCCATGACATTTTGAATGTCAGTTCCCTTAGGTGCTGCGATATCAATTCCGTGGTGCGCTCTCCACTCCTTATGAATTGGATGAAGGCGCATTCCAAATTTAGAGGTCAGTCGACCCAAGACAGGTTGTAAAACTCCAGCATCAGAATTCTGACCATGTGGAGTGATATGCGGATGTACATCTTTCAACAACGGCGCGACTGAGGTTTTAAACTCTCTCACACCTGCCTCAAAACCATCTTTTACTGGAGAAGACGTACCAGATTCTCCATTAACACCTTTGAGCATTGCTTCAGCGAAGCCAAACGACCCATTTTCAGCCAGTTGCTTGGCCAATGCCTGATCCATCATTTCAGTAAAGGTGTCCATCGCCGACGAAGAAAACATCCCCTCGGGTATTGTCTTTCTCATCTCTTTGATCAACATGCCAATCAG
>CALDQI010000343.1:0-5078 GCA_937911635.1 uncultured Pseudomonadota bacterium
AAGGATATTGACGGTTTGATTGGAACTCAGTCGATCTTTAATTTGATTCCAATCGGATGTAGAAAGTTCTGTTGGTGGTTCGTTCGGATCAGAGATCTTTCGAAGTCCTCGTCCCAATCCACTAATATCGTGCGGAGATTCATTTTCATGAGCATACAGGATTGCTGTCGCGGCAAGCCATGTAGCGTCGTAGGAATGAGCCGTAAACACACTGCTTTGAGCATCCACTCCATGTACGTTGTTTAAACGACTGATGAACTCCTCGTATTGAGAAGAACTTGGAACAGAAGGTTTCGTTCCTTTGATTTGGTTCGTGATGGAAGTTTCCAGCTCTGTATTGCCACCCGTATACTCTCTTATGGCAGAGAGTAGTTCGATCTTAGCTGCCGAATCTGTCAGCAATAGTGGTATGGTTTCATAGCCACTGGTACGCATTGTTGTGATGGCTTGCATTAAATCTGCCGTGCTGTCTGAAATAAATACCAGTGCTTCAATCGACCCATCGCTCAATAAGCTGTTGATTTTACCAGGGATACTATCGGGAACATTGATTTCAAACGTATCCGTAGCAGGGACCTCTCCCATACTTTCTTCGCGTAAATCTCTCAATGTTGTCCCAATTCCTCTTCCATAAATACTGGTTTGGTATAGGATGGCAACGTTGTTTAGATTTGTGTCTCGCAAATAGACTTCCAACCGTTTACTTTGTAAGGTATCGGGTCCAGTGGTTCGCCAGAACAAACCAGGTTCATCATCTGTATAGACGGTGTCGATCGGTTTTAAGGATTGTGCGGTGGCAGATGGAGAGATAAATAGCGATCTCCTGTTGCTAAGATTTGTGGCATATAAGGTGTCTTGCGATCCCGCTGGACCGACGATGACTTCAACGCCCATTGTATTGACTAGAAAGTCCGTGACTGTTTCTACAGCATCCTTTTCAGTTAGCGAGTCGCCAGCATTGTTTTGATAGTTGCAGGTGATTTGCACCAATGGTTTTCCATCTACCCAAGCACCCATCGGTCCAGTTTCTAGGATGTCATTGAAGGCTAGTGTACTGGCGGCGAGTTTGCTGGCATCGGCTTCAAAATCGAACATTTGACCCATCACAAAGGCATCTTTGTATGCACTGGTATTCGACCAAAAGTCTGGTGGGTTTGTTGTTTCGCAACGGGGTATCGCCTCGACGGTGCTGCAATATCCATCTGCTTGGCAGGTGTTCCCAAATCCAAACGTGTCGATGCAATCAGCGGTGCTCTCACACTTCAAGGGGTCAACAGTTGCGAACAACGAACAAGCTTGCAATAGTAGAAACATTAAAACTGTCCTCCAATTGTAAATCCACCAGGGGTTACCTGTATCTGTGCGGGTTTTGTAGCCTGCCAAGTGGTGAGGCCTACTCCAGTAACAGCCGCACTCCAAAGTAGGAGACTGGTCGTCTGAGAACGTTTGAACTGACCGAGAAGATCATTCTCTTGTACTTCGCTGGAACAGTAGCCGCCTCCATCGGTCAACTGGCAAAGGGTGTTGATATCGTTGTAGAGACGATGGGTATGCAGTGTCGATATGGACGCAGCGGCAATAAAAGTGCTTGCACCGGCTGCATTCAAAACAGGTAATAACATAGTGTTTTTTGGAAGAGAGGGAGATTGTCCCTTTCCGTCTATAGATTTGGTTCCCAACACCTTTTCGTCAGGGATGTCACTGCTGGCTGTTTCCTGTGTCATGTCCGTTTCTGTTACTGGGACTTCTGATACTTGTTCGTCAAGCTGTTGTTTTCGCTTTAACTCCAATTCAGTCATCCAAGATCTGAGTTCCTCTTGCTCTTCAAATGGAGCAAATGCTCGATATTTCCTTAGATACACGATGGCGTCTGCGAAGTTGTTGTCTGACTCATGTGCGAGGGCAATATTCTTTAGAAAGGCGGGGAGTTTTGTGAGTTCATAACCACGTTCCCAGGCTAGAACAGCCGATTCGTACTCGCCTTCTTCATACAACATTTGACCGTTGAAAAACAACTCTTTCGCTCGCTCTTCTGATACGTCCTCTTGAGCGTGACACAGACTGTGCAACCAAAATAGAAAAATCATTGGGTGAGCTCTAGGTATTACGGGTTATTCAAATGGATTTGATAGATCCTTAACACCTTTGGATTTGGGCTTGACCGTTTTCTTGATTTTTTTCGGTGTGGAGGAATCCTTTTTGGGGTGTGACTTCTTAACGGTCGGCTTGGCGATCAATTCAATATTTAGAGAAGAATCTTCAGTGGGCCAGGCCAAAGGGTGATCGTTGTATCCTTTTCTTTTCAACCGTAATGTACCGTTATTGTCTGCAGGTAGATTTATGATTGTTGGCGTTGTCCCAATAGGATTGTCGTTTAAAAATATCTGGGCACCGCTTGGCACCGTTGTGATATTGACAGTTAGTAATGCAGGTTGTATGGGCTTGAACTTCTTTTCTACAATTGTCGTTGGGGTAGGAGTGCTGGTCTGTCTTTGCACAGTCGGAGTGGTGTTGAACACCTGTGTCCAGATAAATACGCCGACACATATTAAGAGTAAACTGGCCAGTGCGAGTGTAGATTTTCCCGTACTATGAGAGTTCGAGTTGATATCATTGGCTGACAGATCCGTTTGTCTAGCCTGTTTGATCGTTTCTACAGAATCTGCCTCTAGAGACACGTTGTCTGTGAGGGAGACCGCGCCAATAGAAGTGGACGTATGCTCATGTACGCATTCATCATCGCAGTAGAGAGCCTGATTGTGGAGATACATTGATGAATTAGTTTTTTTTAGCGCTAGAGCGAGTGCCGTTTTCATTTGGCTAAGGCTTGTAAATCTCTCTTCCGGATTCTTTTTGATGGCGGTTTCGATTGCCCAACATAGAGCCGGTTCCGATTCTAATTCCGGTACAACTTCAGTCAACGGCACTGGGTCGTGAAAAAGCTGACTGGCCAAGATGCTAGACAAGGAGCCTCCAACAAATGGAGTCTTTCCAGTAACGATGGTATACAGCGTGAGACCCAAGGAATACATATCGGTTAGCGGAGTTAGATCTTGGCTATCTTTATCGATTTGTTCTGGACTCATATACATCGGGCTACCAAGAACCGTCCCCGTCTTTGTGATTGTGGGGTCGTGGTTGTCGGCTCGTGCAAGACCAAAATCCAATAGTTTTGCATGCAAACCTCGCTCCGGAAGTTCTATCAGCATGATATTGCTCGGCTTAATGTCTCGATGTAAGATATTTTTGCGATGTGCCTCTGCCAATGAACCACAGATCTGGACCCCCACGGTTTTGGCAATCGTAGGACTCAAGGCACCATTCCTTTTGAGGTATTCCTTTATGTTGCACCCGTCTAAATACTCTATCACTTGATATTGATACCCTTCCTCTGTAATCCCGTAGTCAAACAGTCGAATTGTATGCGGATCAGAGAAGCCAGCTATCGTTTGTGATTCCAGTTCAAACCGTTTATTGTCGCTTCCTTCTTCGGGGTGCAGCATCATTTTAATGGCGACTTTTCGTTGCAACTTTGTATCTATGGCTAGATATATCTCACCCATCCCACCAGAGCCGATGGTCTTCTCAAGATGATAGCGACCGGCCAGAACCCTATTCAAATGCACCCCCTTTACAGAATCTTTTTTGACCGGCTGATTTGATTTGGGCATATCAACTGTATTGTGGGTCTTATCGGAAGAAGGCATGAAAATTATGGGGTTGGGTTTGTAGTGTTACACTACCATAACATCAATGAGGTTTGATTCCATCAATATTTTATAATGGTGCTGCGGTTCATTGGGCAACATTGAATACCATTTAAACAAATGGTTCTTGTCGTTGTGGTTTGAAATACTGACTGTGCAACCATTCTACCGTAGGATATAAAGTATAGAGCTGTGGTTTTGTTGAGGCCTTTGGCAAAGAACTCTTTCCTCTTCGGACTGTGGGAGATGTGCCTAGAAATATCTCTCTGTCAAAATGTGCCCGGGGGTTCTTCTGCGGTGTTTGAGGAAGCCGAGTTCCTTTAGTGTACCTGTTGACTCTTTGATCATTAGAGGATGCCCGCACAGCAACAGAACAGAATGTTCAATAGACAATGCGACGCCTGTATGGTTACTGAGTTCTTTGTTGGATAGCAACGTTTGAATATGGTTGTGGAGTTGAGCGCGCCCTCCATTTTCTCGTGTCACTACAGGGACATAGTTCAAGGTTGGGTATCGTGTCTGTAAAGCGGATATGTACTCGACAGAGCAAAGGTGCTGCTCTTGTCTGACACTGTGTACTAGTAAAATGTTTTGGCATTCTCGTAAGATAGGCTCTGAATTTTTGAGCATCGACAAGTAAGGGGCTATACCCGTACCAGTACCCATCATCCACAGGTCTTTCTTGACGATGGTGGGTAGATTTCCAGAATGGAAATTACCGGTTATGAACGGCTCCATGCAACATCGATCGTTAATATTTAGGTTGGCCAATCTTGAAGATGTCACGCCCCCATCAACGGCCACCATCAAGAATTCAAAGACCCCTTCTTCAACAGAAAGAATCGTCATTGCCCGCAAGGTTCTATCATTGTGCTGATCATCGAGGAGTCCAATTCGGATAAATTGTCCTGGTTCCCATGGGATATTGCTGGTATACCAATCTGGACGGATTTTAATCATGAACAGACAATCGGGAAGTTTTGTAAAACCGACAACGGTAGCATTGTTTTGTAATTGAGTCATAGCCTTACCTTATAATTGTTCTCTATCCTAAGATCATTACTTTTGACGCAAAGGGGCAAACTTTGAAGTTGACGACAGGATTCAAGGGGACGGTTCAGTAGCATTGCGAGCAAACTGGAGACTAATCTGTTTAACGTGGGCAATGCTGTCTTCGAGAGATAAATCCAACCGAGCTCCGGAGGCTCTAGTGTGTCCACCACCACGCGTAGAAAGTGTTTTCGCTAAGGCGGAACAGTCGATGCCGTTATGGCCTTTAAATGTGGGGTTGGAACGCAAAGAGACTTTGTGGGTTCCATTGGGCAATCCAACGATGAGAGCAGCAAAATCTACACCTGTAGTACAGCGTAA
>CALDQI010000344.1:0-10106 GCA_937911635.1 uncultured Pseudomonadota bacterium
TTTTAAAGTTTCTTATATACCAATAAGACTGAATGACTCTAATATAGTCTCAGTATCACTGGTCCCTCTCCAATTTATATTAGTTTTTTGATTAAGGTTATTTCTAATATCTAAATGATTATAAATTTCTCCATTAAATGAAATTACAAATCTTTTATTACGACTTATCATAGGTTGATTTCCATATCTAGAGAGTTCTAATATTGAAAGTCTGGTATGGCCAAGTGATATGCTTCCTGAGTTTTCTGTCCAATAACTTTGATGATCTGGTCCTCTTGAATAAAGAGTATTGGTCATTTTTGAAATTATCATTTCATCACAAGAATTTAATGAAACAAAACCTGTAATGCCGCACATATATTTAACGTTTTATATACAAATATTCAATATTATGAATTAGATTGCGACCTTAATATATTTCTAATTATAAAAATTCATAAAGTAATTTATAGTTCTAATATAATAATGAAGCAATTAACAAGAGTTTTTAAAGATAAAAATCTGGTGACGTTTTTAAAAAAAATCTTTTTTAAAGTTATTACTATAAATTTTTTAATTATATTGAATTTATCATTTTTAAATAAAGTGTATTTAAATTAAATTTATCAAACATAGTTATTTAATTATATTGATAATGTTATCGTTTACTTTATTAATATCAAAAAATTCTTTTGCAAGTAATAAACTTCTATCAGCCATTAATAAAGTTTTATTTTGATCTTGCTTTAAAATTTTGATCATGGCATTAGCTAGTGACTTACTAGACTTATGCTGCACTAAATATCCGTTATAGCCATTTTTTACGGTCTCTCTGCATCCAGGAACATCTGTTGTGATTATTGGTCTGCCGAAGGTCTAGTATTGCAGCAAATTATGTATCATCCCTAAGATATTCATACGTAGGACTTCGTAAGTATTATAATTCTGTTGGAACTGTAGGTTTGTTTGGAACTATATTAGCTCCTAGAAGAGATGGTGTACAGACATAAGAGGTGATTATGCATTCAGTATCTCATGTATGGAATGATCTCGAAGATAAGTGTATAAACATACAGTTGTCAGATGATCAAATACAAAAGATAGATGCTCTTGTATTTAGCGATGATATCGCCAACATTCGAAACGGACTCACGTTGATGTGTACACTGGACTCTCACCATCTGTGCAGATATGTAGAGATGGTTGGAAGTGTAGTTGCTTTACGAGAGTCTAGTAGATTTGCAGCCCCATTGCTGGCTGAAAGGGCATTGGTTGAAGCTGTGCGAGACGAGGAACTGTGGACAGAGATTGTTGAGAAGGGTGTATTTGACCCGATGGGATTTCGAGCGTTGGGTTTTGTTCCCATAGAGCAGTTGTCACTGATTGAAAAATATTTTTGTGTACGTATGTCTGAAGTGATGGTTAGAGTACCATCTGGTGAGTTTATGATGGGTGATCCGTCAATGATGCCAGATGATATAACGGCTGAATATTGGGAAGGACCTTCTCATAAGGTAACGCTAACTAAGGATTGTATGGTCGGTAGATATGCTGTGACACAGGTCTTATGGGAAAGCGTGATGGGTTTTAATCCGAGTCATTTCAAGGGGGCAAATCGACCTGTTGAACAGGTGAGTTGGTATGACTGTATAGAATTCTGCAATAAACTTTCGGAGAAAAATGGTCTAGATCCGGTCTACATAATTGATGGAAAGGCTGTGACTTGCAACTGGAATGTGAATGGGTATCGGTTGCTTACTGAAGCCGAGTGGGAGTATGCCGCTCGTGCCAGTCAGAACCATTTGTATGCAGGTAGTGACAAAGCGAAGGAAGTAGCTTGGTATCATCGAAACAGTAAAGTAGAGTACACGCGTCAAACCCATCCAGTTGGTCAAAAGAAATCGAATGGATTTGGACTCTACGACATGAGTGGAAATGTCGACGAGTGGGTTTGGGACGTTGCAGAAGTTGATAATGCTTGGAATCTTATTGGTGATAGTCTATATACCAATGCAGCAGTGATAGACCCATACGGTTCAATGAAGGGAGATGTCCGAATGCTACGTGGCGGCTGTTGGAACTCTCCACGAGAGCACCTGATACCCTGGACTCGAAATATTGAACAGCCAATGAGTCGGAGAAATGTGCACGGATTCCGGATTGCCTGTTTCACAATGAACCGGTAAGTATATATATCATCAGTCGATGGTGACGGAATTATTGCAACAACTCACTAAAATCTGTCAAAGAATTCCCAGTCACTTCCGTAAATGTAGCGCCTGTAGAAGCGAATTGTTCCATCGCGTATGCAGTGTCAGCGGCATCTGAGTGAAATACAACTTTAAATTCTAAGTCCAATAGACGCTTGGCAATACGAAGTGTCTCACTGGCGGTGTGGACTTTACCATAACGCTCGTCATTGGTGTCAACAACAGCGGCTTTGAATCCTTGCTCTACCAAGGCTTTCTCAAGTGCAAAGGCAGACTTGGTGCCTTGCTTTGAGTCATCGGTTGAAATCCAGTATAGGTGTCTCTTTTGGTCCATCAAGGATTGACGGGCTGTTTGGTCAACCAATGATGTTACGGTAGAGGCTTCTTGCTCAAAGGCACCTTCGATCATCCCCGCAGCAACAGTATTGTTGCTCATGAAATCGATCAAGATAAATGCACCCGAGGCTCGATTGGTACGGTAGGCGTCAAAAGCGATGGCACGATGGGTGACCAAGCGTACACAAGCGATATCGTTGAGACTGAGCGTATTGACATTTTGTGCCCTCTCAAGGGTATCCATGTTCATCTTCCACTGGATGGAGTCGATGTTGACGTGTACGTATTGTGTACCATGCTTGATCCAGAAGTCTTTGCTGAGATCCAAGTCGTCTTCATTCATCCACACCATGATCGATTCAACGTAGCGACTGACGGTTGGGGTGTTGTCAGGATGAACGATCCAATCCCCACGCGAGCAATCCACTTCATCGGTGAGGCGAAGAGTGACAGACATTGGTGCATACGCTTCTTCCAATTCTCCATCGTAGGTGTCAATGGCTTCAATGTGACTCTGAACACCAGAAGGTAGGACAACGATTGGGTCTCCTTTTTTGATTGTTCCAGATCCGATTTGACCAGCGTATCCCCGATAATCGAGGTTTGGACGAAGAACATACTGAGTGGCGAAACGGAACTGCTCAGTGTTGAACACTTGAGAGATTTCAACTGTCTCGAGGTAGCGAAGGACTGTGTGACCCGTATACCAAGGCATTTTACTTGTAGCCGGCTCAACGATGTTGACACCAAAGAGCGCTGATACAGGCAAGAAGTCTACGGATCGGAAGCCCAAGTCAGATGTAAACTGAGTGAACTCGGCTTTGATTTCTTCGTATCGAGCTTCATCGTAGTCTACGAGGTCCATCTTGTTGACACAGACCAGCAAATGTGGAATTCCGAGTAAAGAAGCGATCGTTGCATGGCGTCTAGATTGTTGCAATACACCCAAACGGGCATCGATCAAGATGAGGGCGACGTGTGCAGTTGAAGCACCTGTAGCCATGTTTCGCGTGTATTGAACGTGTCCAGGCGTATCTGCAATGATGAACTTGCGTGCAGGCGTCGAGAAGTAGCGATAGGCTACGTCAATGGTGATTCCTTGTTCACGTTCAGCACGGAGACCGTCAGTGATGCGAGCAAAGTCAATGGCCTTCTCACCAGTGCTACTGGTCAACGTGGCATCTTTCAGTTGGTCATCATAGACACCTTTGGTGTCGTGAAGCAATCGGCCGATGAGGGTCGATTTTCCATCGTCAACCGAGCCTACCGTAACAAAACGGAGGAGTTCTTTTTGTTGGTTGCGATCTAAGAATGCGTGGATGTCTTCTGCAATGAGGCTTTCTTCATCAATGTTTGGATCAATGGACATGGTGTTCCTTTGGGGTCAAATGGTCTGTGAACAAAATGTGTTTGGATGACAAAATGTGTTTGGATGAATGATGGGTAAAAGGATTAAAAGTATCCTTCTCGCTTTTTGCGTTCCATAGAGCCTTCTTCATCGAAGTCAATGAGACGATTCTCGCGCTCAGACATGCGGGTTAGCATCATCTCTTGGATGATTTCAGGAACATTTCTTGCACTTGACTCAATGGCACCAGAAAGTGGATAACACCCCAGTGTTCTGAATCGAACGGTACGCATTTCCACTTCAGACGGTTCGTGTGGCAAACGATCATCATCGATCATAATCAATGTGCCGTTTCGATTGACGACAGGTCGTTCTTTGGCAAAGTAGAGTGGTACGACTGGAATATTTTCGAGGTGCAGGTACTGCCAGATGTCGAGTTCGGTCCAGTTGGAAAGAGGGAAAACACGAATGCTTTCGCCTTGGTTGATCTTACCATTGTACAGAGACCACAATTCTGGACGTTGATTCTTTGGGTCCCACTGATGGAATTCATCCCGGAATGAGTAGATGCGTTCTTTGGCACGAGACTTCTCTTCTTCACGCCTTGCTCCACCGAATGCAGCGTCGTATTGACCTAGGTTTAAGGCTTGTTTCAGACCTTGTGTCTTCATGATGTCCGTGTACTTACTGGAGCCATGGTCAAATGGATTGATGTTGTTGGCAATCCCTTCTTGATTCTTGTGAACAATTAACTCCACTTGCTTCTGCTCAGCGAAGTTTGAACGGAATTCATACATTTCTTGAAATTTGAATGTGGTGTCTACATGAAGAAAAGGGAAGGGGACTTTACCTGGGGCAAAGGCTTTGAATGCCAAGTGTGCCATGACGGTAGAGTCTTTTCCGATGGAGTAGAGCATGACAGGATTGTCGAATTCTGCGGCCACCTCGCGAATGATGTGGATGCTTTCCGCTTCCAAATATCGAAGGTGGGTAATCGTACGTTGATCTGGTTTATAGGTCATACATCCTCATAGAATGTTGGGGTTCAAGCAGGTATAACGCGTTTGTTTGTCTTTTAGCAAACGCACCTGTGAGGTTAATCGGAGACATTCTGGTGAAGCCGATGTCAAAAAAGTGTGGTTATCTAAAATCACGTACAAACACGTCGTATAGTGATGATACGGTCGATGTTAAATAAACTAAATTAAATGGAGGTATCCCATGCGTATGTTGAATGTGATTGGATTGATGGGAATCTTGGTAACTGGATGCCAACGAAGATCTCCAGAAGTGGCAAAGTCGTCGGATCAGCCAGAGACAAAAGATTTGGGGGATGGTAAAAGCCAAGCCGGAACTGTGACGTTTCAAGGTGCCAAACTAGAAGCAGAAACCCAAGAAGATTCACTTCAGCAAACAGAGGAGCAGGTCAAAAAGGACATCTACAATGGTGTGGAACAATACTGGGAGCCTCTTGCTGAGGTGAAAGATTTGATCGTGACCTATGAATCCTTCATTGAGTATGAGTACGGTACAGATGATGAACGGAACACATTGTATCTGACAGAAGATAAAAAGGAAGTCTTTCATCAACTCACTGGTTCTGCGTACGATATCGTGGTTGCAGAACGCAATTATTTTGAAGTATCTGCGGGTATTTTTATCGCTGGTGCAACTGAGCTTCGCTATGCAGAAATGTGGAATCGTTATCCAACCCCGGAGTATTTAGAACACAATGCTCAAATTATCTTTGGGGAACAGGTACGAGATACGGTTCATCATTTGACTGATGAAGGACAAGACAAACTAGAGAGACTGATATCTCACTATGAACGATCTCGAGTTTCTGGCGATTTCACAGAAATGGCACTCCAAGAATTGCAGTGGAGATTTCCAAAAGAGTATCCAGAAGTGATTCCCGCAGAGAAGGCGTCACCACTGGCGGTCTTTGCAGAGTATAGAGAGATCTTTGAGTTGCCTATTTACACAGAGAAACCGACTTGGTCAGCCGTATACGAAGAGCAGATGATGGAGATTGAACGTCTTGGCAATGGTACGGACGTTGTAGCTGCGATCCGACTCAAGTGTGTCGATGCGTTAAAGCCATTTTCTCTGTTGGGTCGGGCGCCCCTAGAACTGTGCGTGATGGAGCAGCTGTCCCAGCAGGAAATCTTGTACATACACTACCCCGGAAAAACACTTCCAAAGAAACTTCAAACAGCTCAAGCGCTCGTCTTTGATGCCTTAAAATCCTCGGTACAAGGTATTCAATCTTGGGAGGACACCGAGTATGGGCGCTTTTGGAAAAAAGAGGCGACGTTACGTCTTCGAGCTCTCCAGTATGACAAAATGACAGCACTTCGACAGGAGAATCGAGAGGCTCCTTTAATAGAGCAAGATTCTTCTTTGTGGGACTTTCAGCCTGAGGAGGTGATGGATGACAGTACAGCGACCATTTTGGATGCCCATGTCGCTCAGTTGGAGCGTGAGCTGTCGATTCTCATTTACGATATTCAAGATTTGGAAAATCAGGGGCGAGGGTCTCAGATGCGTCAGTTATTCGTTCTGTTGCCAAAAAGATTGCAGGAGTGGGAGTCTTTCACTCAAGCCTGTCTCTTTGCATTTCCAGAAAACCACGCCGTTCGTGTTCGCATGGAACTGGCTCTGCTTGAAGCGTACACGGAATTGCTGGTGGCACTGAACGATTACACCACTGCTGAAACAAAGGGTTCGGTTGAACGATGGCAGTCGATGTTGCATCCTTTCACGACTGGATTGACAGCGGTACTCGATGGGTATGCGAATCTGTCTGATGCTGATAAAGAGCGTTTGACACTCGTTAAACAGAGTTCCACTGGGGTCCAATAACGGTCGCCAATCCGACCAGTAAAAGATATGCGAACACTGTGACTCGTTTGTTCGGTTTTATAAAATCCAATGCGGTACCCAGAGATCGTTTGGGTTTGAATCTGTGTCCGTTAAAGTTGAGCGAGGAGTATTCGTCCAATAGTAAATGGGCGAAATATCCCAAGCTAGAAGCGATGGCCATCGCCTTTTGAAAGGGGATGTCATGTCGCTGTCGTCCAGACAGTAAAAATATTAAGCAGCCATAGATAAAAATGGCTGGGACGCTATGAAAGATGCCTCGATGTACGGTGAGCTTTCCAAAGAGCCAACGAATCGGAAACAAGATGGCGAATCCCATCAAGACAAAATAGGCAATGGCTTCCAATGTAGTACTGTGTAATTCGGGATGCTTTTGGATGGCAACGACGGGTACCAGAACAGACAGCGCTCTAAAGACAAACCGCGATGGAATACTGGCGTCGTGATCCAAGTCGGGCGCCAATCCTCCACAGAACCCAGCCGCACAGACAACGAGACTTTCTGTCAGGTTAACCATACCCAATGAGTAGGCTGCTACAGATGATATGATGCCGGCCATAACGGCACCTTGTCTATGGGTTTTAAAATTGGCCATCGGTGTATACACCCTTATGCATGAAGCTGATTTTGATGCGTTGTGGCAAGATGTTGAATCTGTTCAAGGGTGTCGTTCGCGATTGTTTGTGCTTCGGAATCTTCGTTCCAATACATTGTCGGTCCGTAATAGACCGTGATAGGAAATTCTTTTGGTGCGAACCAATTGCGATACACCTCTCGAGCATAATTGTTGGTCATGCCAACAATAAAGACGGGGATGACAGGTATTTTCGGACATTCAACAACGATGTGTCCAATTCCCGGTTTCGCCGGCAAAAATGAATAGGGGTTGGCATCTGGGTTTCGTCTTCCTTCGGGATGAAAACCAATCGTCGCATTGCCTTGTTTCAGTTCGTATATGATTCGAGAGATGGAGTATTTGTTGAATATTTTTTTGGTATCATCACGAAAGATTGGCGGAAACATTGCACAACCACCCATGAAAAAGTTGATGAACAACCCCATAAAGTTGTCGTAAAAGAAATTTGAACGGACTGGAAAGAAAATGCGTCTGGATAATGTGGTGCGATCAAAATTGATCCATGTAATTACGAAGAAATCAAAAAAAGTCCGGTGATTTGAAGCGATCAGGACAGCATCATTGGGAGTCAAATGCTTGATGTTGTCCATGCCTTTGACCGTCAAGCGTCTGGAAAGTCCAACCCAAATTAGTGCATACATAAACGCTGCATTCCAATACATGAACGGAAGCTTAATCCAACGGTTACACCAGTCGGAAAGGTGGTATGTCCATCGTTCAGTCCAATGGAGTCTTCGCAATTGATCAGGAGAGGGTTGAATCATTCTGGGCTCTGTGTAAAAGGCACTGTAACGCATAATACAGATTTTTTCTCTTTTGTCAGTGTACTATCCATAATGAAATTTCATTTTCCGTTTCAGTTATACAGAGTTTTGCGTTAAATTTTATCTGCACAGCTTGTGTGTTGATCTGTATTGGATGTCTATATGTCAGTTAAATCTCAACATTTACGTTTGGTCGATGATGTTTCCGAGTTTCATCATACGGTCTGGCGGTCGGGACAATCATTGGTTGTCAAGAAGGATTCCGTATTGCCTGATTGTTGTGTGGTGTGCGGTGCGCCCGCAAAGGGACAAACTGTCAATAAGTGGCTATTTTGGCACACGCCAGTGTTATTGCCTATCGCTCTATTGTCCTGGCCATTTTATTTGTTGCTTGCGATGGGTATGCGTAAAACGATGACTGTTTCGATACCTCTGTGTTCGAAGCATATGACTCTTCGGAAATGGATGACGGCTTTTGGAATTGTCCTCCTTCCCATGGCAGTAGTAACCGTTTTGACGGCGCTGACACAATCCATTCCGTGGTTGATTTTGGTTGGTATGTTGATGGTGATTTCCTCTGCTGTGATCATTGGTCGAGTTCGCAATCCAGTTTGGGTGGTGCGATTTGAAGAAGATGTGGCGTGGGTTCAAAATGTGCATCCCTCTATTTTAGACCGAGAGAGTATTCCGGTATGGGAAGAGCAAGACTGGTCTTGGTGATTTATCTTGGTGATTTATCTTGGGTAGTTCGCCTTGGCTGATTCACTATGAGTGATTCATTTTGCGATGTTTGCCTATTGGAGTTGTGAGATAGAGGCGATCCTGCGCTGGCACAATTTCTCTAGACAATATGAAATTCCATCGTCATGTTGGACACAGACTGGTTACACTATCCCCAGACAAACAAACCCCATAACTTTGGGAAGATGAGAATTTATGAGTACATTGACATACCGAGGCCTTGAACTGGATGGCTTTCAACGACAGGCGATCGAGTATTTACAGGCAGGGCAGAGTGTATTGGTTGCAGCTCCGACAGGAACGGGAAAGACGTTGGTGGCTGACTGGATTGTCGAAGAGGCGATGAGACAGAATAAAAGTGTCATCTACACGGCTCCCATCAAAGCACTCTCCAATCAAAAATACAGGGATTATTGCGAACTCTATGGAGAGGACAATGTTGGTTTGGTAACGGGAGACTTGGTGATTCGCCGAGATGCCACTTGTAAGGTGATGACGACAGAGATTTTACGCAACATGCTTCTTTGTGAAGATTCAGTCGACAATCTGATGGCTGTCATCGTTGATGAGATTCATTTTTTGGACGATCCAGATAGAGGTACAACGTGGGAGGAGATGCTGATTTATTTGCCAGAGCACGTTCAAATAGTTGGGTTGTCGGCTACTCTACAGAACCTGCGCGAGTTTTCGGACTGGCTATCTCATGTGCGAAAACGTCCTGTTCCTGTCGTAGAAGAACGAAAGCGTGCGGTGCCACTAACATATTCGGTGGCTACGAAACAAAATGGACTGTTGTCGGTGGACAAAGCCAAGTCTATATTGCAGGGAAAAAAGAAGCGCAAAGAGAAGGACACCTTTCAGAAGGGAAAGAAAGGGAAGAAGGCCGGTGGTAGTAATAAGAAGAGAAAATAAGAGAAACAGTTCAAAAAGTATTAAATAATTTTCTCCTGGTACTAAAACAAATTGATAAAGCAGACCAATTGCAAGGAAGTAGTAGTTTAGGACTTACTTTAGATATTGCAGCTGCACATAAAAGGTCTTCGGTTGAAAATGCAAAAGACCAAATATTCCGTGATTCTGATGGAATAGAATTTAATGTAGATGACAGCTATCGTTATCCTGATTTATTTAACAAACAGCAACTTTTGCTTCATCTAAAAGGGTATGAAAATCAAATGAAGAAGTATTCCCATGAACCAGAAGTTGTT